>CAYYOX010000085.1:0-15150 GCA_964473065.1 uncultured Planctomycetaceae bacterium
TTTCCAGTACTCGCGTTGATCGTAAAAGGCTTCGAACATGACTTCGGTTGTTTCGTCGGTGGTGCCGATGCCTTCGGAGTCGCCGTAGTTGAAGACTATTAGTCCGCCCTCGGGCTTCGACCAGTGTTTGACCAATTGCTCGGCTTCGGCCCGAACGGCGTCGTGATCGGCGGTGGGTAATGTGGCCTGGATGTCGACGGTGGTGAGAAAACAGGTCTTGCCGGCAAAGCGACTGCCGAGTTCCTCGATACCGTAAGCCCGGGGCTGTTGCAGGTTCATTACGTCGACGCCAGCTTCGATGAACAGCGGCACGAAATTGGTCACGTTACCGCAGCTATGCAGGATAATGTCCCAGCCATGGCCGTGGATGCTGTCGAAAAGCTGCTTGTACCGATCGAAATAGAAATCGTTGAAGGTCTTCGGCGAGATGAGCGTGCCTTGCTGGCTCCCCCAGTCATCGGTCAGGAAGATTCCGTGGACCCGATCGCCGAACCGTCGTGCCGCCTCGGCGATATGCTCGATCTTGTATTCGAGAATCATATCCAACAGGCGTTCCATCTTCTCGGGTTCGAGGTACAGGTTCTCCAAAGCCTGGGAGAAGCCGCAGAGCATTTCCGGACGTTCGGCCAGATTGAAATGGCTGGTGATGACCACGTAGCGATCACCGGCGTCTTTGATGCCCTCTTCGATGCGGGCGAAGTAGTAGGGGTTCTTCGGGTCGGGCGGCGTATAGGTTGCCAACTTGCCAAGGTCTTCCAACGGATGATGGACGACCTGGCCCATGTTCTTCACTTCGGTGGTGGCCCAGCCGCATCCCCAATCATCCTCGACGGCGTTGTCGAAGTACCAGCCGGCCACCTGCCGATCCATTTCCCACGTATCGCACACATCGTTGGGAAAACCCTCGATCTTCTCCGAGAGTTTCTTGTTCCAAAAGTTGCCGATAAAGAACGGCAGCCGAGGAGGCGTCTCGAAATGAATGGCGCGGCGGACGATTTCTCTTCTTTCCATCGTTTTAGTTCCCATGGTTTGTTGGGTTGTCTTGGGGATACGTAGGGTGTTTTCAATTACCGTACACTCAATTCAACGCTCAGCGTCTTGTCCGGGCTAACCTCGACGGGACGCTCGAGCGTTATTTCGACAAGGCCGTTGACGGTCTTGGCGGAAGCGCCGACCGTGGTTCCGCCGAGACTTGCCGAAACTTGGTCGATCGGGCCGCCGGGACGGACGATCAGTTTGGTCAGGCTCAGTTTGCCTTGGGCCACATCGACTGACGCAGTAAGTTTTCCATCGGCCTGTTTCTGGGCGACCGTACCGTAGCCGCCTTCCACGCTGAAGAACGTGCGGAAATCGTCGCGGTTGAGTTGCGGATCGATCTGGATCATCTGGTCCACGCCCGAGTATTGGAATCCGGCCAGGGCCAAGAGCCAGGAGTAGTTGGCCAGTCCGCGGGCGTAGAAGCTGCCGCAGGCGTTTTGGTCGTAGGGGCTGCGTTTACGGCCGTCGAACCGGTCGCGGATGGCCTTGATGCCGGCCAAGCCTTCCAGCATGTAGCCCTGATAGATTAGATTGCCGATCGCCTGGTCTTCCATACCGTGGTGGAAAATGTCGGCATAGAAGAGTCCCTGCGGCGGGCGACCGCCCCGCGGCCAGGTGCAGATCAGGATGCCCGCGTCGTCATAGACGTTGAACACGAGTCCTGCGTTGAGGTTATCGTAACAGTCTTCGCGGAAGTTGTATTTGAAGATGGAAGCCGTGGCTTTGCGGACGTTGCCCGGGTCGTACAACGTGTCGAGGCCCATCATGCTGGCCCACCACTGGCCGATCAACTGCTCTTCGCAACAGCCGGTCAGATATTGGGCTCGCGTGGACGTGCCCTTGGGGAGCGTCTGGATGTAGTACTCGCCGTTGAACAGTTCGGCGTCGCTGTTCTTTTTGCCCAACTCGAACACGCGGCGATACTCTTTGGCGGCTTTGGTGTCACCCATGGCCTGTGCCATCTTCTCACCGGCCAGGAGTCCGACCAGATACATGCTGCCGCAGAACGTTTCGTGGCCATACAGATCCAAGTCCAACGTGCAGTGGCGGGGTCTCTCCATCAGGCCGTCGCGGTCCAGATCCCAGGCTTCCCAGGCATACTCGATCGACTTCTTCACGCCCGGCCAGAGTTTCTTAAGCCACTCGGAATCGCCGCTGATCTGCCACTCGCGATAAACTCGCAAGACGGTGCCGAACTGCCCATCGGCCGCGGCCGGATATCCGCCGGCCGGGTTTTTAGGCTCGTACTTGTAGGGCGCATGCAGCCGGAAGGCCATGTGCCCGTCCGACTCGCGCAAACGATAGCGGTAGTCCACCTCGCGCGTGCTGCGTTCGATGGCCGGAAACAGATAGGCCAACGACTGGACGTAGTGCCAGACGTGGGTGCAGGTTCCCTCGCAGCAACCCGAATCGGGGCCACACCCTTCGTAGCCGTAGAGGCTTCCGTCTTCCATGCGGAATACGGTGGGCGAGCGGAGCACGCCAAGCTGGGTTGAGATCGCCTCTTCGACGATGCCCGGCAGGGTCGAGGAAAAGAACGTCTTTTGAAACAACCGCGTCTGCTGCGTAAGCCGCTCGAGGTTCTTAAACGTATGGTCAGCCGACGCGTCGGCGTCGGCCCACTTGGTCGCATAGTAGTTCTTCACGTTCTCGGGACGATCGGCGAAGTGCCAGGTGATTACCAGGGGGATCGTCTCTTGGGCGCCGGGCGGGAGATCCACTTCCACGGCGAACGAGCCGATCCCGCCGGCCCACTTGGTCGTCTCCGATTGCTTGTCGGTCTGGCGGATATCGTCAACAAGGATGTGTCCCCAATCGTAGCTGCGGTCGTCGACGATTTGCAGTTGGGCCTTCTTCCCGGCAAGCTGAGTTACGTCCCACGAGACGATGGACATGTCCTCCGAGGTCTTGCCCGTGGCCGTGCGGACCACTTTGCCGTCGACCAACAGATTCACGCAGGTCTCGCGCCGGTGAGATCCTCCGCCGACAAGAAACTGGATCGCGTGGCGCCGGATCGTAAACGGCTCGCTGGTCATCCGTCCCTTGGGCAGGTCCCACTGACGCGTGTCATCGTCGCCAGTGGCCGAGTCGGCGATGTGTTGGCCTTGGTGTCCGCGTACCGGATCCGTACGCTTGAGCTTTGCCGGCAAGGTCGGCCGGTTGAAGGCCGTCCCTTCAACCGTCCAGCGGTCGTACGTGCCGCTTTCGAAGTCGTCGATGACCAGATCGGACCGCGGCTGTTCGGCACTCAGCGGTGGCAAGGGGCGATGGTCATATCGCCCGGTGAGGCAGAAGGTTTCGGTATAGTGTTGCAACCCGCCGGCAGGCAGCAGGTTCGACTCGGCCCAACGGGTTTGCCAGGTGGCGATGGGTTTGGTGGTGGCGATCACCATGCTTGCCTTGCTCGGGTCGGGGTGGCGCATGGCCAGTCCTTGGTAGTCGGGCGTGCGGATCAAGTGCGTGGTCGCGCCGTCGCCGCAGATGTTCTGGATGTTCATCCCCAACGCACCTTGAACACGCTTGTTGGTGTTGTTCCGCAAGGTGATGTTCAGGATGGCCGTCGGCAAGGAGGATTCCAGGTCGTTGCCGGGAATAAAGGGGCTGAAGCCTTCGATGCGTGCCGAAAGGGGCATCCGCGGATCGGTCAACTCGACCGTTCCGAAAGGAAACTGGCCCTGGAAAGTGGCCTTGCGGAAATGCGGCAACCCTTCACCCCGTTGGGCCAACCCTCCGAAACCGTATCCGCTGGGAAAGGTGAGATACGTGTTGCCGGCGTAATGCGGCGGGACTTGCCCTTCCAGGAGGCGAAATACGGGCTTCTCGCCTTCGGCCTTGGCCCAAAGGCCCACGAACGTGTGGTCGGGCTGGAAATCCACATTCGGCCGATTCTGGATTTGCCAGTCGACCAGTGCTCCCCGCCCGTCCAGGCAGATTGATCCCGAGCCGATGCCCCCTAAGGGAAATCGCACCAATTCAAGTTTCTCCCCTTCATAGGCGTATCGCCCATTTTGATCGAGCAATTCGGCCGCGGTGTAAGGCAACTTCCGGATCGTCTCCTGCCGTGCATCATCCGCACCCTGCGCGCAGATGAAAGAAAGCGTTAAGAGCATGCCCGTTGCCAACGAGACGACGGTCGATGTGTTGTTGAATGTCATCTTCTGAAACCTTTCGTTAATTGCTGTCAGTTCTAGAGTTCTTGTATCACGCCATCTTCGATCATCTCGAAGAGCGTCACGTTGCTGCCAAAGGAGCCGGCCGTGTAGGTCATACCCCCGCCGTTCATCCAGTCGATCGTGCATTCCAGGCCTTCGGAGACCATGCCGTAGAAACGCCAGTCGCTCTTGTCCGTATGGGTCAGGTATTGTTGCCACACCAGATAGGCCACCGCCGCGTCGCGATAGAACTTATCCCCGGTGGCCTTGTAGGTCAACCAACAGGCCCAGGGCAGCTCGGGGCGAATCTCCTGGATCTGGGAATAACCGGCACCCGGTTTTTGGCCCTGGTAGATCCCGCCGGCCGTGCGGGCGTCGCGGCCGAGGAACGTTGCCTTGCGGGGCGCGAATTGTTTGATATTGGTGTTGCTGATCGATTGATTCACGACGATCCAGTTGCAGGCACGCTTCGCGGCGGTCTGGGCCGGCTCGTATCCCGTTGCCAAGTATAGCGAAGAGAAACCCCAGGCCGCGTAGGAGGCCGCCGTCACGTCGTAGTCGAACATGCCGTCCCATTCGCCGCCCTTGCAACGCCAATGCGTGCCGTCGAGGAAATGCTCGATCGTGTAATCCGTAAGCTTTGTGGCTGCCGTCTTATACTTTTCCTCCTTGGTGATCTCGTAGAGTTTGCTCCAAACGGCCACGGCCGCACCGGCATTGGCCAGGTTCGTCGGGTACACGTTCTTGCCCGAGATGTGGATCCGCCCCCCCTTCAGCGCGCCATCCTCCTGTTGAATACTCAGCAGGAAATCGCCCGCCTTGCGGCCCATTTCCAGCAGATCGGGCCGGTCGAGCCATTGGCTGATTTCGCAAAGCCAGTAGCCGATCTTGCCGGAGTCGCACATCCACAGATCCCAGCAATCCGCGGAGTCCACGCTCTGCAGGAACCCATACTTGGGATGCTTATGGACGGGACTCATGGCGTGACGCCAGCCGTTGAACGTGGAATAGGCGCCCTTCTTTCGGGCTTCATACCTCTGCTGAGTGAGCGGCGCGATCATCCAGATGGCGCCGTCGGCCCAGAACCCGGGGTCGTCGATCTGGAACTTCATCGGCTCGATGGAGTTGAAGATCTTCACCGCCCGTTGTTTGCTCCACGCATCACCGTACTTCTCCCCATAGCGATACATGCCCAGTGCGGTCCACAAATCCCAGGTTCCGCCCCAATCAAGCGTCGGACGACCGGTAATAAGATAAGGGTCGCCTCGATTATAGTTGTACCAGCACTCGGAGATATGGCAGCCCCACGAGCCGTGGTCTTCGAACTCGCCCGGCAACTCGTGCTTGCGGCCTTTAATGGAGATGTCCATGAACGCCTTCCAGGAAAAACGCAGCGGCAGCCTCGTCGGCGGGACAACCTGATGCAAGTAGTCGATGGCTCGGCGTTGCTGCAGCGGGCCGTCCCAGAAGATCAGCCTATGGGCCAGCGTATATCTTGGCGACTTCGACAAACTCAGCCACCCCTGCCGCTCGACCCGATGCGGAACCCGGTGCATGATCCGAAACACGGCATCTTCGCGGGCCGGCTTTTCGGCCGAAAAATGCCAGCCGAACTCCCGGTGGACCAAGCCTCCGCCGCCGGCCGAGTTGCTCACGCCGTAAGGCTGAGTGATCGCGACCATAAACCCGGCTCCCTCGGCCACCGTATAGCCCTTGTGCGAGACCGCATTGACGGTACGCGTGAAGAAATCATCGTCCAATCCGCGACGATCCCACGTTCGCTGCAGGCGGCACTGGATATCGCCGCCTTCGGGAACAGGTGGTCCCTGAAACGTGACCGATTCCTCGACAAAACGGTTGCCCTTCTCGATCACGTAGCGGTTGCTGACATGCCATGGGCGTTGCTTTGAATCGTGAAACTGGAAATCCCAGCGAATCTCAATCCGATCGGCCGAATGCTCCACGATCGCAGGCAGAACGGATGCCGGCACGTAAGCCAGTTCGGTATCACCGGGGGCACTAAGATGAATGCCGCCGTTACCACCCGAGTCGGGAAACAAGAGCCCATAGCCGGCGTCTTCGGCCACCTCGACCCACTGCCCAGCGCAGCGCGAATAGAATCGTCCCCGCCAGTGACCGTCTTCTTTTACCCATCGAATCTTCCCCAACGAGTTGCCAAAGGAGATCGTATCGTCCTGAATCTCCAGAACGCATCCGCTGTCGGCGAACGGCTTCAACGCCGCTTGGCGTGTCGCATCCTCCGCCAACAGCATGCCGCTTGCCAGCCCGATCGCCAGCGTAATCAACCCTTGGACTATTCTCATTTGTTTTCCTATGTCGGCCCAATAACCTCAGTTCTTGGCCGTGCTGAGTGTAGCCAGCAGCTTGTCGACCGCCTCCTCGATGGAACTGATTTTCTTTGACCGATGCCCGGGCGTTTGGACATCGTCCGCCTCGTAGAGCCACTCCAGGGGTCGATCTGTAGTTTGTCGGCTGTCCGCTTTCTGTTCGATGGCTCGTTTGAAAATGATGTCCTGTGCGAACGTCTTTGGTAGCTCAGGCGTTTTCTCGATAACGGCCGCCTTGCTGCCGGTCAGATCCAACAAAGTCAACTCCGTGCCCGACCAAGTTTGATTGTTCCTCGCGATCAACGTATCGATCGCGTTGACTCGCTGATCGCGGTTGAAGTCGTAGACGTTGTCGATCGTGGCCGGGTCGAAGAACGGCTGCGGGTTCTGCCGCGTCAACAGCACGTCGATGATATCGACCTTGGTCTCGCCCTCACAATTGCCCGTCTCGCCGACCGCGTTGCCGAAGTAGAACACGTCCGGCACGGCCAGGCCCGTGTTGGCGGTGGCCAAAACGGTCACCTCGAGCCACGTGTTGCGAATCGTCCCGTCGTTCCAGGTCAGGGTGATCTGGCTGGTCGTCGCGTCGATGCTTTCCGGCGTCGGGGCAACTGTCCAATCACCCGGCGTGTCATCGTTGCCCAGCTTGAAGGTGAAATCGTTGACGTCGATCCCGCCCGGGATGGCCAAGCCCATCACGTCGAGGATGATCCCGTTGATCCCGTTGGCGTAGCTGGTGTAATTGGCAAACGTAGCCTGCTCGCCGGGTCGCAAGGCCGTCTTGCCCGGAGCGATGGTGGCGCCGAATGACGAGTTGTTGTAGAAGACGTACCGGCCCGTTACGACCGTGGTATCCAGTTGCGCGGCCGTACCGGGGGTGGGATTTTCGGGGGCCCAGCTTGCCGCGTCGTTCCCCCAAAGGTTTAGGCCGGCCCGAGTCAATGATTGACCGTCGCCGTTCGTGCCGGCGTACCATGTGTCGACATACTCGATCTGGTCTTCCAACGGATGCGGGACATAAAGCGGATCGTTCGCCGGCGGCGTGTCGGGCCGTTGCAGTTGGATCTGTTCGCCCGTGTTGCTTAGTCGATCGCCAAACGTGCCGACGATCGACACTTCGGCTCCGATCCCGTAATAGCTGCGGAAATCGGCCAGCTTGGTCACGTCGCTCGGGTCGAACGCAACGATCACCAACGTCTCGCGCGAGCCGACCATCGTGCCGGGCGCGAAGTCGAAATCAAACCCCTTACGCAACCGCCAACCAGTCAAATCGATCGGCTGGCTCGTGATATTGAAGATCTCGATGAATTCGAGATTCTGCTCGAAAAAAGCGAAAAAGGGGTCAGGCACCTTTTGTGCGAAGCACCCTTCGGGCCGTTCCGGCAAAAGGTGCCTGACCCCTTTTTCGCCGCCTTCTCCGGGGTAGTACATCACCTCGCTGATCAACACTTCGGGGCCAATTCGCGGGCCGCTGTTGGGGCCGTCGAGCGTGCGGTGGGTCATGGGGTACAGATCGCCGTCGCTGTCGGGCCAACGGCCGAACGATTCGCCGTTGTTGGCCGAGTCGAACTCGACATGATCGGCAAACCGCAGCGTGCCGCCGCTGCCCGGATTGGCCAGCAGCCACACATCATCGCCGCGGGCGCCGCTGAGCGCAAAGTCCTTCACCCCCGGGCCGCCAAACTCATTCTGCTGATTGGTGAGCAATGTTTGCCCGACGTAGTGGCCTTCGTAGAAAGTGACGTAACCATACGCGGGGATCATGGTGCCGGCGGGGATTTGGAACTTTTGTAAATCGTCGTTGTCGTCGCTGAGCCACCAGCCGCCGATCGGGATCTCGGTGTCGGTCGAGTTGTATAGCTCGATTGCGTCGACCAGAAGGCCCTCTCCCAAAGGGAGAGGGGAGTCTGGTGTATGCGTCAACACTTCGTTGACGACGACGCTTTGGAACGAGCCTGTGCCGGTCGAGCCGGGCGTGCCCAAGAGTTCGCCGCTGGATCGCCAGTTGTCGGGGTCGCTCGGATTGCCGGCCGGGTCGATCACTTCCAGAGTCGAGCCGTTGCCGTCGGCCCGGTTGGGCCAGCCGGCATCGTTCGAGTCGCCGTAGGTGAAGTTTTGGATCGTCTGGCCGAAGATGTCCGATAACAGGAGTTGCTCGCCGCCGTTGGCCAGTTGTCCGGTATACTGCCCGGCCACGTTGGCTCCGCTGCCGTAGCGATACTCGAACGCGTCGATGTTGCTAACGATCAGCACGAACTGGCCAGGGTCCAACTGAGCCACTGAACCGCCGGTGAAATCGAAACCGATCCCGTCGGTGAACTGCACGCCGAGCAGGTCGATCGGCATCGGGCCGATGTTCTTCAGTTCGACGAACTCGAAGTCATCGTCATCGAGGAAACCTTCGGCAATTTCGTCGGCCGTACGATCGTAAGGGTGATAGTTCAGCTCGGTAATGGCGAAGTTTTCGGCGTTGGCCGGCTGATGGGTAATGAACTGGGCCTCGTTCAGAGCCGACCACTCGCCGCCGCTTAAGGTTCGGGACTTGACCAGCGTGTTGTCGTCAAGCGTGATCGGTCCGCTGTAGACGAGTGCGTCGGGATTGATACCGCCGCCGGATAGACGCGGATCGCTGCCGTCGAGCGTGTAGTAAATCGCGGCAGAGGCGATCATCGTCAGATCGTACCCCGGCAGGACCTGTCCGCCGTGTTGGCCGAAGACGGGGGCGTCCAAGTCGGGAAACAGACCGATGTCGCGAAACTGCTGCAAGACAATATCATTGCGCTGGGCGAAGAACACGTTCTCGATCCAGTCGATCTCCGCTTGCCGTTCGATATTGGGCGTGTAGGGAGTGGCGCGATTGGCATCACCCCAGCGGGCCGACTCGGCTACGATGCTCTGGGCGATAAGATCTTGGCTCTGTTGCCAGCGAGTGACGTTCTGCTGCTGCGTCAGAATCCCGTCGTCGAAGAGATGCCTTTGGAGGCGGTCGGCGAAACGCAGGCGGAATTCGGGGCTGCCGCGCAACGCCGTGTAGATTTCTCCCGGTGAGTTGGGCTTGTTCAGGTCGGTGAGGTTCAGCCACAGCTTCCGGCTGCCCGCATGATCTTTCCCCAAGCAGATCTCGGCGTCCCAGACGTGGAAGTAGAAACGACCGTCAGGATCGTTCTTGTTGTAGGTCGCCACCCAGTTTTTATTACGCTGGCCGGTGGAGGGTTCGTTGAGGCTTTTTATCCAATCCACGTCGGCGGCCCAGATCCGCAGCAGCACCACATCGATGAAGTTGTCCATATCCAGGTGGCTCTGGAGATCCACAAACTTCTGATCGGCGGAGCCCCCGCCTCGGACCGCGTCCATCATGGCGTTCCAGCCGTTCATGTCGCCTTCCAGGGCGTATGGCGGACCGCTCAGATCGGACTTGATCACATCGTAGTCTTCCTTTTGGCCGCCATAACGGTCGGCGGCGAACTCGTCGTTGATTCGTTCGGTGATGTCGTATTGCCCCCAATACGTGCCGTTGATGTAAACATGAACGAACTTATCCTTGGCCGCCACATGCCCCATGTCGGCAAATGTCTGTCGCATGAAATGGTCGCGCAGATAAGTGGCCGAAAGCGCCTGGTCGCCCCAGGGAGTGGCCCACGAGTCGTGCCCGCTGGTTCGCAACACGAGCTGATCGAACCGATCAAACGGCGAGCCTTCATACAGCGGAAACTCCAACTCGTTCGTTCCGTACCGGCTGCGGAAGTTCAGCTTGAACGCTTTCTTGGGATGATTTCTCGAATCTGCGCCATAGAGTTCAATGCCGGCGTCAATCTGAAACTCGTTGTCAGGCTCACTATTAGGGGGCTGGCTATTTGGCTCGAAATACTCGACCGAAACCTCGCGCTCAATATCGGAATTGTAGTTTGCGTAGATCTGAGAAAAGTCATCCGGGTCCATTACCAACGACAAAGTAGGCACGGCCCGCAGATCGTCGCGAATCGTCGCGGCGTAGACTCCGCCGAACGAATCGCCGGGACCGATCACGTCTCGGTCCATCTCGGACTGGGTAATAACATCGTCCACGAAGACGTAGGTCTGCGTGTCGACGTTGGTCGGCAGGTAATCATCCTTCAGGCCCGCGACGCGTAACACGGTGGTGACATCGATATGGACGGGGCCCGTATATAAGGTCCCGTTCGTCTCGCTCGGCTCGCTACCGTCGGTGGTGTAATAGATTTCGGCATTGGGCGTCGGCGTCGTGACCGCTACATCGAACGGTGCGTCGTAGAACCCGCGATCGATGCTGAACGATGTGTCCCTTACGTAGTCCAGCATACCCGGCGTAAGGTTGGGCTCCCCGGGCGTCGGATCGGGGAAGTACCGGACGGCCGTCCCGGACAAGTCCGGCAGGATCAGAAAATCGTCGTCGCCGACGGTGACGTTCAGCCCCTGAATGGCCAACACGTTCACGCCGAGGCGAAGCACATCGAGCGAGTTGCTGATGTCGATCTGTTCGATGCTCAGCGAGTCTTCCACGGATCGCGCCACGGTGGCCGCGGAGTTCCATTGGGGCGTCGCCGGGGCGTTGCGGCGGGCGACTTCCCGGCCGTTTATGTATGCGACAAAACCGTCGTTGTACTGGACTTGCAGGAACAGCTCGTCCAGCAAGTCCGGGTCGGCTACGTCAAAGGGAATTCGCAGATAGACCGAGGCGTTGATCCCGTGCATGTCTGTTTCGATATCGGATTGGACCGCGGCGCCGATGCCGGAATTCGCCGCGTCGAACCCGATCCCGGTGGCAATGTCCGCTGCGAACGGCGTGGTCAGCCCGTCGTTGGCGGCGTCCGGCGACGGTTCTTGGGCAAAGGTCCAATCCGAGGCGTTGTCGTGGTCCGAGGCGCCTACCCGTTGCAGCGCATCGAATGCCGCCTCCTGTCCGGAAACCGGCGCCCCGCTCCAAGCAGCATCTACCCGAATGTCTTCGAACCCGCCCGCGTCGATCTCCATCGAGCCGACTTCCGCGGAACTGTAACCCCAGACGACGAAATCGATCACGTTGCCCTGTTCGTCGAGGATCATCACCCAACCATCCTCGGCCGTCTTCCAGAGGAGGTTGTCTTCCGAGCTATCCGGCCGGTAAAGCAACTCGCCGGGCGCCACCGAGCCGGGAAACGTCCACAACGGCTGATGCACCTGATTGATGTCGTATAACTTCGGGTTATTGGACACCGCGAGCCAGCCGGACGTGTCGACCGTGCTGTCCGAGACATTCTGAATCTCGAAGTAATCGGGCGATCCCGTGCCGGCCTCGGTGATCAGCACGCCGGCGGCATGGGCGTAACCGGTCCAGGCAGAATCATCGAACTCGGCTTCTTTCCAACCGGTTCCCAACGAACCGTCTTGCGGCACGAGGTAGGTTAGGCTTTCTCCGCCGGTCACGGGGAAGCTCGAGGCGAGTTGGCTCAGGCCGTAGGAAATGTCGTCGAGTTGCCGGGGAAACTGGGGGGCGTACGCATCAACGACGGCCCCGTCCGGATCGACCAGGGCCAGGTATTCACCGTCGCTGCTGAGCTGAAAATCGGTGTGCAACTCGCCGCCGACGCCGACGCGATCCTTCCCCGAGGCGAAGACCAACCGGTAATCATCCGGACTCAGTGTAACTGCCGGCAGTTGCCACTTGGTTAGGTCATCGGCGTCGTCGGTCAAGTACCAGCCATCCAAATTGACGGGCGCGGGGCTGGGATTGTGGATTTCGATCCAGTCGGACGAGTCGCCGTCCTCGTCCAGCAGCGTGTCGTTGTTGGCCGCCATGAACTCGTTGATGACCAACGCGCCGGCACTGAGCGCCAGCCGCGGCTCGAGCGGCTCGAACACGAGATGCTTGGGCCGGCCGGACGCCCGCCTGGCAGTCATGCCGAGCAGTTCACATCCCGTTGCGATCGTTTTCTTCTTAAGTTCCTGCAATACGACGGCCTCTGGTAAGTCCTTGTCTCTCCCGAAGGGAATGGCCTGATTCAATACTCATTTATGCGTTACGGTTCCAGTGTTTTCCCGTCTACTTCGGGCAGGGTGATCTCGACGCCCGAGGTCAGTTGTTGGCGGGCTATGTCCTTGAACTCTTGGCCGTTGATCACCACGGTGTAGCGATCCAGGGGCAGGTGGCCGAACTTCACGGTCATCTTGCGTGCGTCGAGGTAGGGGTAAGGCAGCTCGGCCAGGGCATTGCCGATCTTCATCGCGATGCGATCGTCCTGCCAGGCCGTGATCTGGGCCGAAGCGCCGTCGATGGGCACGGCCCGCTCGGTCCGCCCGTCGACCCAAACCGAGCCGAAGTGGTGTGCGAGGGAAGCCGCGGAAGCAATGCCGCCCGCACCGCCCCAGTTGTATCCCGTCCAACCTCCCCAACCGTCGTAGAGCCCGCCGTGCAGAATGTTCTCCGACGAATATCCCTGGCCCGGACCTTCGGACCGCGTGATGAAGTTGATCCGGTTGGCGTGGTTCTCCTTGAAGTCCATCAGGGCCATCGACGCGCGGACGGCCGCCACCGAGCGCTCGAGGTATTCCACGTTGCCCGTCTCGCGGAAGTAGTCGGCGTAAGTCATCGCGAAGCGGGCTTGGCGACCGTCGTTCCACTCGCCGTCGGTGTTCATCACGCCGAACCCGCCATACAGGTAGTATTGATTGTAGAACGGCGGCGCCCAGACCTGCTGAAACAACGACAATACGGCCAGGCAATGCTCGCCCATGTCCAGCCAGTGCTGCTCGCCGGTGAGTTGGTAAAGCGCTAAGAAATGGTCGGCCGACCATTGGATCGCCAGCGTATCCACCGGGCGGATGCCGTTGACCGGATCGACCCAATACAGCGGCTTGGGGCTGCACGAGTAAAATACCTCGAAATCCTGGAAGTTGGTCGTCGGCAGGATCTCCCGCTGAAGAAAACGCCCGGCCTCGATCGCGGCCTGCTCGAGCTTTTCATCTTGCGTGATCATCGCGGCCCGAGCCATCACCGCGCCGGCGATGGACGTGACGGCGCTTTGCTTGAGTTGCCCGGCCGGACGCAATTCGGCATCGTAATAGGTGGGCACGGCGCCCGAGGGCAATTGCGCGTCGGCAAAGAAGTGTGCCAGATCGACCACGCCCTTCAACAGCTTCGGCGACCGCAGCGAGGGGAAACACTCATGCCAATACAGCCGCAGGTAAGCACTAACGCCCATCGACTGGATGTCGTACCCGTCAAAAGGATCCGCCGGCCAGGAAGTCCAGTACAGCGACCCCTCCCACTTGTTTTCGTCGAAGTTGTAAACGCAGGGGAAAGCTCCGTCCTTGCTGGGTGCGGCCAGACTGAGGTTCAAGATGCCCTTGCCGATCCGCTGCAACTCCTCATTGCCCCACTTCCTGCCGTAATACCACACGCCGAAGCCGGTATGCAGGTCGTTTTCCCAGGCGTGGAAGTTGGCGCCGCGGCGAAAGTCGTTCTTGATCCCGTAGCATTCGACGTCGTCGAGCGTGGTCTTCGTAGCCCATCGCTTCAATTCGTGCACGTAGCTGTAACGCCGGCCGTAATCTTCGAACGGCAGCACCTGCGGGCGGATGTCCCGGAAGTATTTGCTGCCGTATCGCTTCCACAAGTGCGAGGTTACGCGAGTGCTGATCGACTGGCCGTCCTCGGCGGGCTCGATGAAAAGGTCAAAGGCGTATTGGAGCTTGTCGGCAGAGACCGTCACGCGGTCGCCGGGGCTCGTGTAAACGTGTCCGTCGATGCGCCAGGGGCAGAGCCCGTAGGACAGGCGCGGCACGCCGTAAGCCCCGCCGGCGCCCTTGTGCTGATGGCTGCGCAGGTCGAGCGCATGGGGCGTTTGCCGGTCCTTGGCCATCAGGTCAAGGTCGGGAACGATCGCCGCGCCCAGGCCGCGCGAAACCACAATCACCGCCGGCGACCGGAAGAAATGATCGCCGCAAACGCCCGCCTCGTTGCGGTGCAGATTCGGCAGCCAGGCGAAGTCCATCGGCAGTGCGTAGCCCATCGCCCGGTTGTCCGGCACGAAATAGAAGTGGCTCATCAGTCGGCCGACTTCCACGTCGCCTTTGGGTTCCTTGATCGCATCTTCCACGGCGACATACAGGTGGCCGTCCCCCCGCAGCGTGATGCGCTGGGTGACGTGATGGATGCCCGCACGTCCGCGAACGACCAGCGTCTTGCCGTCCGGCTCGACGGCCGCTTCGGTGAAGAAACTCTCCCGATCGGCGCGATCGTCGCCGGTCGCATCGATCTCGATGTCCTCGATGGCCGTGCGTTCTACTCTATCCCAGGGCACGCCCTTGGTCTGCGCAGCCGTGCTGAGAACGGTCCGCCAGGATTCGCCCGGCTTGCGTGCGTCGAACCGCAGCACCATGCCTTCGCCCTGCTCGATCGCCTGCACGCGAACGGAATCGTTTTCGATCGTCGGCGGGGCCGCACTTACCGGCGAAGCCAGCAACATGCAGGCGACGACACAGAACAACGCGTTTGAAAGTCTCATCGGATTGCTATTATTCTTCAAAGAAGCCTCGTGCGGCGGAGCCGCCCGTCAATTCGGTCCTTGAAAAAACCAGGGGCAGGCGAGCTGCCCCTGGCACTTGTCGATTCAGTC
>CAYYOX010000086.1:0-6125 GCA_964473065.1 uncultured Planctomycetaceae bacterium
TGCCGGCGACGGCTAAACGTCTCATCGCCGTGCCGGCGGCTAAATGACGGAACTCAGGAATCGGGAAGTAATTTCTTTACGAGTGCTAAGAGTATAACAACGTCTTGATAGCTTTGGGGATAGTTGACTAAAGGCTGTGTTTCCCTGGGGACCTCCTCTTTACGCCCGAAAGGTTTTGCGACTTGGGCCAGTTTCCGGCGTGTGGTTGGAAAAACGCGGCGAGATGACTCGCTCACGCTGCGCATCGGTCTACCAGGTCGTATCGTACTCACCGCTGGCGTACTGGCTGCCGCGATCGCTGTGGTGCAGCAAGTCTGGCGGCCAGCGACGGTTGCTTACAGCCATCCGCTTGACAGAGCCGCTGGGCGTCACCTACTGCTTCCGCGCGATGACGAAATCGGTCAGTTGCTTCAGGGCCTCGCGCGTTTCGCTGGCGGGCAATTCGTCTAATGCGTCTCTTGCCAGTTCGATGAAAGAGATGGCCTTGTCGCGCGAATAGGCAATCGCGTCGAAACGCTCGAACCAGGGACGCAGGGCTTCGTGGTGGTGGTTGCCCG
Source organism: uncultured Planctomycetaceae bacterium (assembly GCA_964473065.1). GTDB lineage: Bacteria > Planctomycetota > Planctomycetia > Pirellulales > Thermoguttaceae > CAYYOX01. The sequence goes on from CAYYOX010000086.1 coordinate 558, forward strand.
AGGCCGAGAGAATGGACTGTACTTCGGCCCGTTGCGACTCGTCAAGCTGGCTCAGCAGTCGAATCAGCGGCAAGGTCGGTTTCTGTTTGGCCAGATCGGTTCCCAGCGACTTGCCGGTCAGATCCTCATCGCCGAGCATGTCGAGCAGATCGTCGGCAATTTGGAAGGCGATTCCCAAGTAACGGCCGAACCGCTCGAGGATTTCGCACGTCTGCTCGTCGGCGCCCGCATAATGGGCCCCCAGCCGGCAACAACAGGCGGTCAAGGCGGCCGTCTTGTCGCTGATGATGGCCAGGTACTCCTCTTCGGAGAGCTCGTAGTTGCCACGGCTTCCGACTTGGCGCAACTCGCCCTCGCACATCATACGAGCCGCTTCGCCGACCGTCCGACATGCGAACGGGTCCTCCAATGCACTGGCCATGCAAATCGAGCGGGTAAACAGGTAGTCACCCAGCAAGATGCTTGTCTCGTTATTCCATCGGGCGTTGACCGTATCGAGATGGCGTCGCAGAGCCGCTTCATCGAGCACGTCGTCGTGGATCAGCGTGGCCGTATGGATCATTTCCACCACGGCGGCCAAGATCGGGTGCTCCGGGTTGAGTTGTCCGCCGGCTTTCGCCGAGAGCAACACCAAGGCCGGTCGCATCCGTTTCCCACCCAGCCGAAACCCGTGCTTCACCAGCCGATCGACAAACGGATGATCGCTGTGCAACTGCTCCCGCAGAATCCCTTCGACCTGATCGAGCTCCTCGCGAACGGGCGCATAGAGGGATTTCAGAGCGTCGGGGATGGCGCAGCGATCTTCGACCGCCTGCTTCAGTGCCGCGCTGCCGGGTTGGCCGTCGCCGAAAGGCCCGGGAACCGCCTTGTTATGCCGAGCCTTGCAATGAGCTTCTGACAAAGTGCCCACTCTTTCCTCCTGATTTCTCTTCCAGCCGGATGTGCTCGACGACCATCGCCCGATCCACGGACTTGCACATGTCATAGATCGTCAAGGCGGCCGTGCTGACCGCAACTAGGGCTTCCATCTCCACGCCCGTCCGAGCCGTGGCCTTGGCCGTAGCCTCGATGGCAATCGATGACTCGTCGGGAAAGTCAAACGCAATCTCCACGGAGTCCAACGGCAAGGGGTGGCACAGGGGAATCAATTCCCACGTACGCTTCGCCGCCATGATCCCGGCCAATCGCGCAACTTCCACTACGTCGCCCTTGGCCACCTTCCGATCACGAACCAGGGCGAGCGTCTCCGGCCGCATCCGGACTCGGCCGCTTGCCCGGGCCTCGCGAACCGTCACCGCCTTCTCGCCGACATCCACCATGCGGCTGGCCCCTTGGTCGTCAAAATGGCTCAGTTGGTTCATTGATCAGTACCGGTGCGATGCCGTGGACCTGCCCAGGACCTCATTCTAATGGACTCTGGGCGTACGTCGAGGGGTCAGTGGCCGCAGATCTGCAAAGACGGTTTTGTCGAGTGGAAAAAAGGGGACTGGCTCCGAGCATGAATAGATGCCAACCCCCCCGAAAAACTCCCCGGCTTGGTGCCTATCCCCTTTTTCCACGCCGCAGCGCAGCAAAGCCCCGGAAATACCAGTCCCGGGGCACCGCTTCGCTTTGCCCCATCCACCCGGCCATGCGACCGAAGCAAGCCACCCGAGCGGGTGGATTTTGAGCTGCCAAGAAAAAATATCCGCCGCGGGGGTCAATCCGCGGCGGGTTGGTTGGATCGGCGACTAAACTAATAAAACGCACTAAGATCGGTGCTTGGAGGACCGACCCTAGACGAGTTCTTTCTTGGCTCCGATGAGCGTTCGCAAACGCTCGGCCAACAAGGCCGCATCGAACGGCTTCTTGAAGGTTTCGTTGATCGTCGACCGATCGAAGCTGGTCGAACTGCCGTCGTCGGGTAACAGGGCAATCAGAATCACTTCCGAGAACTCGCTGTTGCGACGTAGATTCTGACAGATTTGCAACGCTTCGGTGCGTCCAATCGAGAAATCCACGATAATACAGTCCGGGTGGAAACTCTCGGCTTGGATTCCGGCGTCGAATCCGCTTGCGGCCACGCCCACCTTGAAGGAGCGTTCCACAGGCAGTTCACGCCTGAGGTTTTCTATGAGGACCTGATCCTGGGCGACAATGAGGACCTTTGCCATGGCCTCATCTTCCAAGTCACCCAGCGGCATCCCGTGTTCCTTGAGGAACTTAATCAGGTACTCTCTGGGGATACGTCGGTCCTGGGATCCGGGAATACGATATCCCTTCAGCCGGCCCGAGTCGAACCACTTACTCACCGTGCGGGGGGCCACCTTGCAGATTTTGGCGACCTGACCAGTTGTGAAGACCTTCATCACAGGCTCTCCGATATTGTTCACATTGGTTTTTGTTGTGTCTGGCCGGAACCTTTCGGTTCGCGTCCAAACTTCAGCGCCCCTTGCCTGCGGAGTGTTGCCGTTCGCTCTTGCGAGTCGGCGATCTGGTGACCGGCTGTCCGCTGACATCTGGGTCGGGGCTATACGTAACGTGCTTCTGCTGGCTGTGGTTCAGCTCCCTCTGATCCGCGCCGTACTAATGACATCGGCAACCTGGGCAACCGGAAGCCAGGGAAAATCCGTAAAATAGAGAAGGTGCGTTCCAACCAACCCATTACGACTTCCACGAAATCCCGGCACAAATCCGGTAAACTGCAGGTCGAGAGGGAGAGACAAGCGAACCGTTCAGCGCGAATTGACGCGATGAACCGTTAAGGCGTGGCCTATAAGGCAAGTTCCCCCCCTGGGGCCCGCTCCGTAAGCGGTCGAGTTATGCGGTAACCCGGCCTTGGATCGAGCCTTCCGATAGTTTTATTCGCCTCAGTTCGGGGTAAGACTTTAGAAACTTTCTCAGGTCGTAACGACCAGGCCGATTGTGATGTTGCTGACGAGGGTATCAAACATGTCGATTCTAACGCAGTTTCTGCCCCAAACCTCTATGAAACCAATCTTTACGTCGAACGAACCCGCCTTGTAAATCGACTTGCAAACGGAAAGAAATCCTCGCAAGGAAAATCTACGAAAAATCTCCGCCCGACGGCGCTAACAACAACTCCTGAACACCCAGAGAAGATACATAACCTTTAACGCTGCCAGCCTCCGGTCTGCTGGGTTTGCAAGTCCGACTGCAAATCCAAATAGGCGACTGTCCCTTCGGGGTATTCTATCCACGCGCCAAGCCGATGAACCCCCGTGCCTGGGTGGGAAGTTCCAGGGATAGTCTCGGCACGGCAGAGCTGCAACAGAAGCAAGAGGGTTCGGGGTTCAGGGTTCAGCACCTGGACGCAACGTCTGCCCCCAAGATTCTGAACCCTGAACCCTGAACCCCGCGGCCCATTACCCCACGTTCCAATGCAGAGGGAATAGGAGTGAGATTGATGGTTCGCCAAAAACGGTCGGCGACCGGCGACTGCCGATTGCTGTCAGGCCGCTTGGGTGTCGTCGTCGACCCCAGGTTCCGGGGCTTCCGGCTCAGGTTCCTGCTCGGCGTCGAGACGCTCCTGGCTGATGTGGCCGTCTTCGCTGACGTCCTCGAAGCGGACCGAGACCTGCTTCGACACGCCCGACTCCTGCATGGTGACCCCGTAGATCGAGTTGGCGTGAGTCATCGTCTTCTTCGAGTGGGTGACGATGATGAACTGCGTCCAGGCCAGAAAGTCGTGCAGGACCTTGGTAAAGCGGTCGATGTTGGCCTCGTCCAAGGCGGCGTCGACCTCATCGAGCACGCAGAACGGGCTGGGACGGCTGCGGAAGATGGCCAATAGCAGGGCCACACAGGTGAGCGTCTTCTCGCCGCCGCTCAACAGCGAGATGCTCCGCGGTTCCTTGCCCGGCGGGCGGGCCACGATCTCGATGCCGCTTTCCAGGATGTCGACATCTTCCTCCAGCACAATGTCGGCGTGCCCCCCGCCAAACAGGTCGCGAAACAGCGTCTGGAAGTGCCCCCGGACCGTCTCCAGCGTCTCGGAGAACAGACGCCGGCTATCGATGTTGATTCTGTCGATGATCTTTTCGAGCGACGTTTTGGCCTCGGTCAGGTCGCTGTACTGGCTCGACAAGTTGCCGTGTCGCCCTTCAAGTTCATCGAGTTCTTCCAGCGCGTCGAGATTCACGTGGCCAATGTTGCTGATCTTCTGCCGGAGTTCGTCGATTTCCTGCTGAACTTCCTCGCGCTGGTGCTGTTCCTCGTCGGTCGGCTTTTGTTCCAACTCGGCCAGCTCGATCCGGTAGTCTTCACGCAATCGGTCGGCCAGGCCGTTGCGGTCGTGGCGGACTTCGCTGGCGGCCAGCTCCCCGGCATGAATCTTCTCTTCGATCTTGTGGATCTTCGACTGGATCTTCTGGACACCCGTGCTCAGATCGGCCCGCTGGCTGTACAACAATTCGCGCCGGTTGATCAACTCGACCGTTTTGCCCGCATATCGTTCCTTGTGCAGGTAGAGCTGTGCGACCTCCGATTCGCAGTGCAAGATGCTTCGTCGCGATTGATCGGCTCGCTGGATGCTTTGGGCCAGTTGCTCGCGAGTATCGGAAATCGCCCGATGACGCTCTTGCCGACCCTCCTCGAACTGTCGCATACGGGCGTGGAGGTTGCGCAACCGCTCTTCACTCTTGGCCAATTCGACCTTCGTTTGCGTCGTTTCTCGGCCGTGGACTTGTCGCTGACCTTCGAGCCGATTGAGTTGCTCGTCCAGTTGCGCCAGTTGGGTTTCCGTTTCGGCTAGATCATAATCGATCTGTTTTCGCTTCGCCTGAGCCTCGGCCAGTTTGCCGCAGCCCGATTCGTGTTGGGTTACGGCGGCCTGCAACTCCGCCTCCAGCACGCTGCGCTGTTGATCGAATTGGCCCCGTCGTTGCTCGGCTGTGATGATTTCGAACCGATGCTCGGCCAAGGCGTCGGCCGCCTGACGTTGTTCGGCCATGCGGGCTTCGAGGTGTTGCGTCTGCTCGTCGATTTGCCGGCTCAATCGCTGCGTCACTTCTTCGGCCCGGTCGATTTTCTCTTGCAGTTCGACGGCCTGTTCCTTGAGCGCTCGAAGTTGACTTCGTCGCGAGATCAGGCCCACGGAACCATGCTGCGGCCCGACGGCCAGCGTGCCGTCGGCAGCCAGTAGCTCGCCGGCCAGGGTTACGAAATCCACACCCAACCCGACCGACTCGGCTAACTCGATCGCGTGGCCGAGCTTCTCGACGATCCAGGTATGGCCCAGCAAGCGCTGGGCCAGGGCGGCGTAACGCGTGTCGGTCTTGACAAACCGGTCGGCACGCCCCAGCACCCCGGGCCGACCTTCCAAATCGAGCTCGCCGTCGGGCCGTTCTTCGGAGGGATCCAACCAGATGAATCCCACCCGGCCAGCCAGTTGCTGCGATTGGTCCTTGAGGTGATCTAACAGCGAACCGCCAGGCGAAACGACCACATATTGGGCCGACGGCCCCAAGGCCACATCGACCAACGGGGCAATTTCGACGCTCACGTTCAGCAGATCGGCCCCCCACCCGCGTACGTCCCGCTAGGGTCCTTCGCCCGGGTCGTGTGCTG
>CAYYOX010000086.1:6135-15026 GCA_964473065.1 uncultured Planctomycetaceae bacterium
GGTTGGCGGCTGCCAAGACTTGTTTCTCGCGGTGGTGGAGGCCTTCCTGGTGTCGTTCGGGGTCTTCGACCACCGAGATCCGCTCGGCCGTGCCCGTATGTCGCCGCTTCAACTCGACCAGCTCGTCTCGATTGGCGGCGAATTGCTCTTGCCACTCGGTCAGTCGCGCTTTGGCCTGGGCAACTGCTTCCTCGCACCGGTTGGATTGCTCGACAAGTTGTTCCAGCCGGTGCCGCAGGTCGTCCAACTCGGCCGTGGTGGCGTCGATTTGGCCTTCCAACTCGGCCAAACGTTGCTCGGTCCGCTGGCGAGCCGACGAGGCGGCCTCCACTTGGCTCTGCAGAGCGCTGCTTTCGTTCCCCAGCGTGGCGGCCGCGCGCATCTGATCCATGTAGGCCGCGCGACGTTGCTCGTTCTCGCCGCGGACATGATCCAACTCGCTCATCACGCCGGTCAGTTCGCGCTCGCCCTCGACCAAATGAAGGCCGACTTGCCGATGTTGCTCTTCCGCCTCTTGCACGGCCTGACGCGTATCTTCAAGCTGCTGCCGAAGATCGCCGGCCCGAGAGTTCATGGCCACCAACTGCCGTCGCTGCCGGGAGATTTCCTGTTCCAAATCGCGACTGCGACGACGTTCATGTTCGATCGTCGATTCGTGCGTCGCGATGCGTTCCCGATTGGCCGCAATCCGACTTTCCGACTGACGAATGGCCTCGGTGACGTCACCGATCCCGTTTTCTGTTTCAAGCAATTGGGCTTCGGCGGCTTCCACCTCGGCCGCGGCCCCGTCGCGTTGATCGGCAAGCGAGGTGAGTTCCGCCTCGAATTTGGCCAGCTTCTCGCTCAGCCGTCGCCAATCGGCCAACCCCACCTGGGTGCGCAGCTCCTGGAGTCGGTCGGCGTGCTCCTTGTAACGCCGAGCTTTTCCGGCCTGCATCCGCACGCTACGCAACCGACTGTCCACCTCGTCGACAATGTCGGAAAGCCGCAAGAGGTTCTGGTCGACCCGCTCCAAACGCCGCAAGGCCTCGATCTTCTTGGCCTTGAACCGACTGATCCCGGCCGCTTCCTCGAAAATCAATCGCCGGTCTCGCGGCGAGGACTGCAAGAGGATGTCGACCTTCCCCTGCTCGATCACGCTGTAGGCGTGGGCCCCCATGCCGGTGCCGGAGAGCATGTCGCGAATGTCGCGCAGCCGGGCCGGATTGCGGTTGATCAGATACTCGCCCTCGCCGCTGCGAAAGACACGGCGGGTGAAGTGGACCTCGGGCGAGTCGACGGGGAATAGATGGTTCGAGTTGTCGAAGGTCACCGTGATCTCGGCCGAATTCATCGCCCGGCGGCTCCCCGACCCGTTGAAGATCACGTCGGTCATCTCCTTGCCGCGGAGACTCTTCACGCTTTGCTCGCCCAGCACCCACTTGATCGCGTCGACAATGTTCGACTTACCCGAGCCGTTCGGGCCCACGACGACCGTGATCCCCGCCGGGAACTCGAATCGAGTCTTGTCGGCGAAGCTCTTAAAACCGACCAGTTCGAGGGCCTTGAGCATAGGACGAGCGAGTTGAGGGCAAGACTTTAGTGGGGTGTGTTATGCGGATACCGAAGTGGGGTCACTCCGACTCGTGCTTTCCTATTTTAGCAAAGAAGCGGGACCATGGCTGCGGCTTGCGGTCGGATTCGGCCGTTTTTGGGTCGGTTTTGTCCGATGCGGCCTTGTCCTGGTCGCTTTTCTTGCTTCGTTTACCCCCCCATGTGCGGAATAGATCCGGCAACGGACTGCCTGGTTGGCGAACCAGATCGTCTCCGTCGGAATCTTCCGGCCCCATCCGATCGTAGGTCCGGCCGGCCTGAGGCAACGCATCGAATTCCAGTCGGCTGGCAAGCGCTCCGGCCGCCTTGGCCTCTTGCAGGGCCTGGACCACGTCCGGGTAGGTTCCGCCCAGGTCGACGATCGCTCGAATCACGTCGTCCACCTTGGTCGAGACCTGACGCTTTTGGTCCTGTTGACCCACCGCGTATTTGCTCACCGTAATCTCACTGCCGCCGCGTCCGGTGACCATCACCTGATTGCCCGCATTGACCGCCAGCGGCGTTAAGAAGTGTTGATCTTCGCCGAACAACACGATTTCGGCCCGGCGGCTCCGCGAAACGTGGATCATGGGTGACTCGGTCGTTCCCAACACATGATAGCTGAACTTGCCGCCAAGTTGTTCTCCCAAGACCAACGGATCGTTCGGGTTCATCGCCCACAGTGCGCGGAATGCACCGTATCGAGTTTCGGCGCTGGAAACCGACAACAGATTGCGAAGTTGCTCGTAGGCCAGGAAGTCGTCCATGGCACTCAGGGCCGTCAAGGCGAACACGCGAAAGGCCGGTTCGCTTCGAGCGGCTTCACCCAACGGTTCGGCCGCTGCACGCTGGTCGAGGTAGGCCAGGGCTTCGGCCGCATGGAAACGCACCTCGGGATCGTCCGTTTCGAGGCCCTCTTTCAATACGTCGATACCCTCTTTGCCGATCGCTTCGAGTTCCAACGCGGCATCGGACGCCATGGCCGGATCAAGCAGGCGGTCTCTGAGCTCATGGACTCGCTCCATGCGTCGGGACGCCGACTCGGTCAGCGCAACGGCCCGAAGCACGCGCAGGTAGCGAGCAATGTTGTTCTTGTATCTCGGATGCACCAACAGGTCGATCGACTTGTCGGTGCGTGCGTTGGCCACGCCAACCTTCACGCCTTGGCGAAATGTGTGGAAACGGCGGTTGATAGCGTTGGCGACCCGGGCACTGTTGGCAGCACTCTGCTTGCCGGTCCGCAGGCGAAATTTCAGGGGCCGCGACTTCAGGGCCACGCCGCCGCCAAGGATCCGCCCACGCCCCAACAGCACACCCTTGTCACGCTCCTTGGCGTTCGGATCGATCATCACCGGGCCGTCGACCAATCCCCAGGTGTGTCCTTCATGGAAACGATTATTCAAGACGGCCATCTCTTTCAGCCGAGTTTCCAGCAGGTACCCGCCGCGAAGACTGGTCGTGTCGCTGCGCGAGGGAATGCGGACTTCGACGTCGAAACGGTCGCCTTTCTGAATGCCGGGACGCAACACGCCGCGGACCAGTACCATGGCCGTGTCGGAGGAGGCCAAGACTTGATTCGGATTGTTCACGCCGCGGGCCTGCATCTGGTCGATCAGCAGGGCTCGGTTAGGCGACGGCGCCGGATCGCTGCCGGTCGCTTTTAACCCGGTGATCAATCCCACGGCCTCGATTTGCGCCGGACGCATACACATCCCCAGCGGACCGGCCAGATCGCCGACAAAACGTGATCGAGATCTACTTTGCGAGGGCTCATCCGGGCTCTGCGAGCGGACGTTCAATACGTCCCAGGACGAGCAACCACCGCAGATCATTAAACCTAAGCAAAAACAGGCCAATTTGTATTTCATGCTTCCATACACTCCACGACATATCGCCCGGCGGTCTCCGCAATGAAGAGGCATCCACCGTACGCGATAAGACAAGAGAAAAGGACGAGCGACCTGCCGCCGATCGTCGGGAAAAGGTAATAAGGGGCCGAACAATAGCCACTTGCCCGACCTCGGTCAAGGCGAATGGAGCCGGCAAGAAGTAAAACGGGGGCGACTGGGCGCTTTAGCAATATATCCACCAAAGCGCGTCGTTTGGTGGCACGCTACGGCGGATCATGCCCCCCCACGTTCCACGGGTGGCAGCGGCATATTCGCCGAACACCACGCCATGTGCCGCGAATGGCCCCGTACTTGGACACCGATTCGATGAAATAGACGCTGCAAGTCGGCTGAAAACGGCAATGATGTCCCAGCAACGGACTCAACAGCAGACGGTACAAGCCGACCACGCGAATCAGCCCCCAACTGGGTAGATTCATCACGAATTCTAGGGTTTTGCGAGATCGAGACTGGACCATATTGGCATTTTAGCCTTGAAATCGCCCGACGACGACCACCCCGCTTATGCCAGTCTGTGTTGGCACATTTCCAAGGGGTTGCTAGAATGTGACCAGATGATGGCTTACGCTGCCACGACAACGAGCGCGTCGGACCGACTGCTTCAGTTGGCCTCGCGTCTGAAAAGTCAAGTCGGTTTCGCCGAGGTCGTCGAGAGCCTCAAAGCAGGCCACGCGGCAACACTCGACGGAGTCTGGGGATCGTCGTGCGCGCTGGCCGCCGCCGCCTTGGCTGCCGAAGTTCGCAATACGTTGGTAGTCGTCTGTCCGCATATCGACGACATCGACGATCTGGTCGACGACCTGCGATTGTTCACGCCCATCGCCCCGGAACGCTTTCCCGCCTGGGAATCGCTGCCCAGCGAACGGGTGATCCACGACGAGGTGTTCGGCGATCGGGTGCGGCTGATGAAGTTGCTCGGCGGTCCCGAGACGCCCAAGCTGATCGCTACCAGCATCCAAAGTCTCTTGCAGCCGGTCCCCGGCCGAGAGTCGTTGGCCCAATTTACGCGCTCGCTGAGAACGGGCCAGGAAGTGGCCGTCGAGGAACTGGCCGAGTGGCTCGTTCGCGGCGGGTTTCACAACACGTCGGCGGTCGAACTGCCGGGCGAATTCTCGGTCCGCGGCGGGATCGTCGATCTGTTTGCTCCCGACTGGTACGACCCGGTCCGCGTCGAACTGTTTGGCGACGAGATCGAATCGATCCGACGTTTCGACCTGGCGAGTCAGCGGAGCCTCGGGGAACTTCAATCGGTGGACGTCACGACGCTCGAGCCGGACTTCCAGGACCGGGCCCATCTGACCGAGTACCTGCCGCCGGAAAGCTGGTTTCTGCTGGTCGAGCCGGGCGACTTAGAGGAACAGGGACGCCACTACCTGGAACGGCTCGAACGGCCGCAGGATTTTCATGGCGTGAGCGAAACCATGCGGCGGATCCTGCAATTCCCGTCGGTAACCGCCTCGGCCGTCGCGCCCGGATCGTTCGAGGCGACCTATCGAATGAATATCGAATCGGTCGAACGGTTCAGTGGCGACATCAATCGGGTTCGCGAGGAGCTGGACCAGATCGGTTCCGGCCAGGAAGTGTTCGTGGTCTCCCAGACCGAGGCCGAAGTCGAGCGGCTGGCCGACGTGTTTTCCGCGACGAACTTGGCCAGCGAGGGCCGCCTGCATTTCCCCATTGGCACGCTGAAGAGCGGATTCCGGCTGGTCTCGGAAAACCTCGTGTTGATCAGCAGCGGCGAGTTGTTCTGCCGGACCGACCTGCGACGTCCGGCACGCCGGCGGTTGGGTCGGGTGATCGACAGCTTCCTCGAACTGCGCGAGGGCGATCTGGTGGTCCACGTGGCCCACGGCGTAGCGCGTTACCGGGGCATGGAACTGCTGAAAAAGGGCGGCCAGGTAGAAGAGCATCTGGTGCTGGAATTCTACGGGCGGACGAAAATCTATGTGCCCAGCTCGAAGATCGGGTTGGTGCAAAAGTACGTCGGCGGCACGAAAGCCCGGCCTACGCTGGCTCGAATCGGCGGCAAGGCCTGGGACCGGCAGAAGGCGAAAGTCGAAGTAGCCGTGACGGACATGGCGGCCGATATGCTCGATTTACAGGCCGCCCGGGCTTCTCGACCCGGCATCGCTTTTAACGTGGATACCGAGTGGCAATGCGAGTTCGACGCCTCCTTCCCCTACCAGGAAACGCCCGACCAACTGATCACCATCGAATCGATCAAGACCGACATGGCCCGAAGTCGGCCGATGGATCGGCTGATGTGCGGCGACGTGGGCTACGGGAAGACGGAAGTGGCCATGCGGGCGGCCTTCAAGGCAATCGACGCCGGATACCAAGTGGCCGTCCTCGTGCCGACGACCATCCTGGCCGAGCAACATCACCGCACGTTCAACGAGCGGATGGCCGAATTCCCTTTCAGCATCGCTTCCTTATCGCGATTCCTCACCAAGAAACAACAGACGGAGACCATCAAGAAACTGGCCCTCGGTTCGGTCGACGTAGTGATAGGCACCCACCGGCTGGCCTCGCGCGACATTAGGTTCCACAACCTGGGTCTGGTCATCATCGACGAGGAGCAACGGTTCGGCGTCGCGGTCAAGGAACGGCTAAAAGCCCTGCGCCATACGGTCGACGTGCTGACCATGACCGCCACGCCCATCCCGCGAACGCTCCACATGGGCCTGCTCGGGTTGCGCGATATCTCCAACCTGGAAACGCCCCCGGAAGACCGGATGGCCGTCGAAACGCGCGTGACCCGATTCAACCCCGAGATGATCCGCCATGCCGTGATGCGGGAACTCAACCGCGGCGGGCAAATCTTCTTCGTCCACAATCGGGTCAAGGATATCAAAATCATCGCCGAGCAACTGCAACGCATCGTGCCCGAGGCCACAATGGCTATCGCCCACGGACAGATGCCCGAGGGCAAACTCGAACGGGTCATGCTCGACTTCGTCCATCATCGCGTCGATCTGCTGCTGGCCACCACGATCGTCGAGAGCGGGCTGGATATCCCCAACGCGAACACGATTTTCATCGACGAGGCCGACCGATACGGGCTGGCCGACTTGCATCAGCTTCGCGGCCGGGTGGGGCGCTACAAACATCGGGCCTATTGCTACCTGCTGATCGATCCGAACAAGAACCTCACGCCCGCCGCGGCCAAGCGACTCCGCGCGATCGAGGAATTCAGCGAAATGGGAGCCGGGTTCGCCATCGCCATGCGCGACCTGGAGATCCGCGGGGCGGGCAACATCCTGGGGACCCAACAGAGCGGACACATCGCCGTGGTGGGCTACGAAATGTATTGCTCGTTGCTGGAACAGGCCGCCCGACGACTCCAACGCCTGCCGCCGGTCACGGCGATCGAAATCGACGTCGATCTGCCGGTCGAAGCCTACATCCCCCGCCCCTATGTGCCCGACATTCGGCTGAAAATCGACCTCTACCGACGGTTGGCTCGGGTGATCGATTCGGAGCAATTGGCGGACTTCATCTCAGAGCTGAACGATCGATTCGGCTCGCCGCCGGAGCCGGTCGAGCGGCTGTTGGCCTTGGCCGAGATTCGGGTAGCCGCCCACCGCTGGTTGATCGGTTCGATCCACATCGAAGACGACTACGTGGTCTTCAGCTACACGTCCCGGCCGCAAATCGAGCAATTGGCCCGCCAAAACGGGGGGAAGCTTCGAGTGGTTGACGACCGAAGTGCGTATCTCCCGGTGGGCAAAGGAGTTACGCGAACGGACGCCGTGCTGGTAAATATCAAATCGCTGTTGCAGTCGGAGTGAGGGGGCCGCTATAATCCGCCGCCCCAGAATCGAGGTTACAGTGCCGAGGTTGTTCTGCCTCGGTCGGAACTGGGGGAAACCGCTCTCCTCTGATTTTCGGAAGACCGCTCCGTGCATAATCGACTCCTCTCGGCCCTGTTGCTCGTGGCATTGGCAATGCTCGCCGGATCTCCCGGCGTGGCACAAGACTACATGGCTGGTCCCGGTTATCAGCCCATGTATCCGGCCACGACTCCCCAATACGCCCAGCCCTACGCCAGGGATGCGTACGGTGTGGTTCCGCGTCCGCCCAGCCAACCGATACCAACCATACGGCCCCACGCCTGGCCCGCGCAACCGAACGCCACCCAGGGCTACCGGCCAAACCGCAGACGCTATCGACAACCTCCCATGAATCGGTCCGGCATGGCCAGACAACCGGGCATGGCAAGGCCTTATGGCGCGATGCCGTATGGTCCCCAAGCTTCAAGGCAACGCGGCGGCTATGCCATGCAGGCTCCGCCCGTGCCCCAACGGGAACTGCTGCAAAGCTCGCGAATTCTCGGTCGGGTCGGCTCCGAGATCATTTTGGCCTGCGAGGTGATGGCCGGCAACGAAGAGATCGTCGAGAAGAACAAGGGCCAAATGCCTGCCGAGCAAATCCGCGAGATGCTCATGCAGCAGAAGCTGAAACAACTGATCGAAACCAAGCTGATCTTTTGCGACGCGCGGAACACGATCCCCAAAGAGAGCTTTCCCGATGTCGATAAAACGTTGGGCGAGCAGTTCGACGAGCAAGAGCTGGAAAAGATGATGAAACGGGCCAAGGTCGGCTCGCGCACCGAACTCGACGAGAAACTTCGCACCATGGGCACCTCGCTGGATCGCGAGAAACGGGCCTTCATGCAGCGAACCCTCGCCCGACAGTGGATCGGCGGGCAACTCGATTTCGACAAAGAGGTCACGCACGACCAGATGCTCGAATACTACCGCATGCACGGCGAGGATTTTGACCACTCCGCCCGAGCGCGCTGGGAAGAACTCTCGGTTCGGTTCTCGAAGTATCCCGGCAAGGCAGAAGCCGGGGCGGCAATCGCCGGGATGGGGAACCAAGTAGCCGCCGGGATGCCCTGGGCCCAGGTTGCCGCGACGCAGTCGAGCGGATCCACGGCCTCTGAGGGAGGCCAGCGCGACTGGACCCCCCAAGACAGTCTGGCCAACGAAGTGGTCGATCGGGCCCTGTTCAGTCTGCCGGTCCGCCAACTCAGTCCGATCCTCGAATCGGAGAACGGTTTTCACATCGTCCGAGTCATCGAGCGAGAGGAAGCCTACCGCACGCCCTTTACCGACGCGCAGGTCAAGATCAAGAAGAAGATCCAACAAGGGCGAACGAAAGAGCAGCTACAGGCCTACATAGCCAAGCTCCGCAAGACGATCCCCGTCTGGACCATCTACGACGACCAAGACGCCGTCTCCGGTCGCCCAGTCTCCCACGGCTCAGAGCCTTCGCGACGCTAGGCAGCGTGTCGTTTAGCGGCCTACGGCACGTCGACCCTAACCTTGTTCCATACTCCTCGCTCTTCACGATTCCGGAGTTCCGCCATTTAGCCGCCGGCACGGCGATGAGACGTTTAGCCGT
>CAYYOX010000087.1:0-842 GCA_964473065.1 uncultured Planctomycetaceae bacterium
CGCCGACAATCGTTCCGATCAAGGCGCTGGCGACGGTAAACCCGAACCAAAAGGACCCGTACGTCGGATCATCCAACTCGAAGACCCGCTTCAGCGAGTCGGTGGTTCCCGAGATCACGGCCACATCGAAGCCGAACAACAGCCCGCCAAGGGCCGCGATAATCGTGGCGCCGAGCAATGCTAATCTCACGACGGTCTCCTTCGCAGTGAAAAGGGAGAAACGAGCGTGGCCGAAGGATACCACGGGTCTATAGCGGTCGTCAAGTGGCACGAAACTGTTCGGAGTCAGTGATGAAACACGGGCTGGTCTTCCCCACGAAAAGTGGACAGCAACAACGTCTCGATAGCTTTGGGCCAGGACCGGGACACTCTGAATCCATTTACGAGACAGGGGGGCGTCAAGTAACTTTCGTGTCAGGTCGGAGACTTTCGTCTGGGCCGGCAGGTCCAGGTCTTACAACGCGAGGCGGAGTGCTCCTGCAAGAAGACGGCGGGCACGTGCCGTAAACTGCTGAAGCAAGATCGCAACGTCTTGGAACTACTGACCGCGTGTTGTCGTGCCAGACTCGATGGCTCCGACGCTCCTTCCTTGCTGCCTGCCGAAGCCAAACTGGCGGCCGCCTGACGGGCGAATCTTACGCTGTCGTATCTCACGCTGCCGCAGTCCGGAAACCGCCGCAATCTCCTGACGAGAGAGGTGTTCCAACGGCGATTCCCAAGTATTTTGGGAATTTTTACGGGGGGGGGGGATTGCTTGCAATCCTCCCCACCGTCGTTGTCCTCAAATCGGATTCATTTGAGTTACTCCCGCCTTGCCCCAGGGCTTGAACGGCAACTCTTGT
>CAYYOX010000087.1:852-8132 GCA_964473065.1 uncultured Planctomycetaceae bacterium
GCCGCAATCTCCTGACGAGAGAGGTGTTCCAACGGCGATTCCCAAGTATTTTGGAAATTCTTACAGGGGGGGGATTGCTTGCAATCCTCGCAGCCGTTGCTATGCTCAAGTCTGAGCCGCTTGAGTTACTCCCGGCGTGCGCCAGGGCTTGAACAGCTACTCTTGGGAAAGGATGTGAACTGTGACGAACAACACGAGGACCGGCCTGCTCTTCTTGATCCTTCTCCTGGGCATGGGCAGCCCGCTTATCTCCGAAGAAAGAGAAAAGCCCGACGCGGTCGATTTCAGCACCGTTCGGGAGCTCATCAATACAGAACTCGGCAAGAGCCCCGGCACTCCCTCGATCGCCGTTGGCGTCGCGCGCAGTGGAAAAATCATCTGGGAGGAGGGCTTCGGGCTGGCCAACGTAGAAAAAGAGATCAAAGCCACCGCCCACACCTCCTATTCCCTCGCCTCGATCTCCAAACCGATCACAGCGACGGGGTTGATGATCTTGGTCGAAAAGGGCCTTGTCGATCTCGACCGGCCGATAAACGACTATTTGGGCGAGGCCAAACTGAAGGCCTTTCAAGGGGATGCCAAGGATGCCACCGTCAAGAGGCTGCTTCAGCACGTATCAGGGCTTCCCTCGTCTCACCACTTCTTTTATGAGGACGATCCCTACAAACGCCCCGCCATGGATGAAACCATTCGCCGCTACGGAATCCTGACCTCCACTGCGGGACGGGTCTATCAATACTCCAACCACGGTTACGGGATTCTCGAATACATCATCGAGAGAGTCAGCGGGAAAAGCTATGCCGATTATATTCAGGAGGAGGTATTCCTGCCCTTGGGCATGACCAATTCGGCCGTCTATATCGAGCCGGGTCCCGAGGCCAAAACGGCCCAGCGCTACGAGAGAAACGGGAACCGCGTCCCCTTTTATGACTTCGACCACCGGGGCGCCTCGGCCGTCTACTGTTCCGTCCACGACCTGTTACAGTTCGGCATGTTTCATCTGAACAATCCTTCCAGCCCATCGACGCAGATCCTCAAAGACGAAACCCTCGAGCAGATGAAAACCGATAACGAGCCCCAGGTTCCTCACAGCGATTACCGATTGGGGTGGAGTGTCAACGACCAGTTCGGCCACACCGTGGTCTCCCACCGGGGCGGAATGCCTGGGGTCGCGACCGCGCTTTACATGATGCCCGAGGAGGATATCGCCGTCGTTGTTCTGACCAATGGAAACACCACGGATACCCACCGGTTCTCGCAGATGCTTTTCGCGGCCCTTCTTCCCGATTACGCCAAAAAAATGGCGGACGCCAAACCCCCGTCGCACCCGTCGCCTAAGAAGCCCGCCAGAGCGACCAGTGCGCCTGAACGATTCCTCGGAACCTGGATCGGTGAGATCCGGACTCACGCCGGCCCGGTTCCTCTTGAGTTGATCTTCGAGCCGGCCGAAAAGGTCCAGTGCCGTCTCCTTGGTGAAGAACACCGAGCCCTGGAACCAAGCGAGCCAATCGGCCGGCACTTCTTCGGAGAGGATTGGTTTTTCGGGACCTTCGGGATCGAACTGGCTGCCAAAGATGTGGCCAGATTCCCGCATTCTCTCGCCCTGAAACTTAAACTGCGCGACGAGACTCTGGCGGGAGACGTTTCGGCCCGAGCCTCGAACGGAAGATACAATCTTCCTTTCTACATCGAGCTCAAAAGGAAACCATGAACACCACCCCGAACTATACTCGGCACGGTTGAAAGCCGCCAGGACGACCGCGATCACACTGCGGTGTGTCGTCGGGCTGCGCCACGTTGTGTGGCCCTCAATCCACGTCGAAGAGTGCAACCCGCTTGGTCCCAGGCATGGTATAGTGCCAGCAGCCGGTCTGCTTCCAATGCCAAGCCGCCCCATGCGGCTGCCGCCGCTGCTTCCGCTTCCGTACCATCGTCATCCTTTCTTTCCAATCAGCGGCCTCCCCCGGGCACGTTGACCCGCGGCCGCCAAACACGGATACTGAACCCCTGGCCTACCTGTGCGGGCCTGCCAACCAAGAAAACCACCAACTCGACGGAGGCGTCCCGATGCGACCGTTAATCAGCCCGCCCACCAAACCCCCCTCTTATTTACTAGGCTCGTTGCTACACAGAATTGCTACACTTGGACTTACCGTACTCACGGGCTGTCTGTCAGTAGGTTCTGTAAGATGCGATGAAACATCGCGAGATCGCAGTGTACCAAATATCGTACTAATACTTGCCGATGATATGGGGTTCTCGGATATCGGCTGCTATGGCTCAGAGATCCTTACGCCCACGCTTGACCGGCTGGCTAAGGATGGGTTGCGGTTCACGCAGTTCTACAACACGGGTAGATGCTGTCCCACGCGGGCGTCGCTGTTGACCGGGCTGTACGCCCATCAGGCGGGCGTGGGGCACATGATGAACGACTATCGCAAGCCGGGCTATCGGGGGAACCTTAATCGGAGTTGCGCCACCATCGCCGAGTTGCTCCACGCGGCCGGCTATCAGACCATGATGTGCGGCAAGTGGCCCGCTGCGCGGTTCATCGATCGCGAGGGTCCGAAGCACAACTGGCCCTTGCAACGCGGCTTCGAGAAGTTTTACGGAACGCTCCATGGGGGCGGCAACTACTTCAATCCGGTCACCTTGACCCGCGATAATCAGTTCGTCAGCCCGGCCGACAAGGAGGTGGATTATTACTATACCGACGCGATCAGCGATCGGGCGGTGGAGTATGTCGGGCAGGCGTCACGAAGTGATGCGCCCTTCTTTCTTTACGTGGCCTACACTGCGCCCCATTGGCCGTTGCACGCGCCGCAGACGGCCATCGACCGATATCGGGGTAAGTACGCCACCGGCTGGGATACGTTGCGCGAAGAGCGTCACCGACGAATGGTCGCCTTGGGATTGGTCGAGCGCAAGTGGCCGCTTACGCCGCGCGATTCCAGGGTGCGTTCCTGGCAACAGACGCCGCATCGCCGATGGCACGAGCGACGGATGGAGGTCTATGCGGCCCAGATCCAGTTGATGGACCGCGGCATCGGGCGAATCATGGAGAAGATCCGGCAAGTCGGCGCCGAGAAGAACACGCTGGTGATGTTCATGGCGGACAACGGCGGGTGTGCCGAAGAGATCGGCTCGAAATGGAAGGGCCCGCACATTCCGAAAACCACCCGAGGCGGCAATCACGTGCAGCGAGGCAACGATCCGAGTTACATGCCCGGTCCGGAAGAGACCTTCCAGAGCTACGGGATCGGCTGGGCCAACGCCAGCAACACGCCGTTTCGGCTCTACAAACACTGGGTTCACGAAGGAGGCATCGCCACGCCGCTGGTGGTCCATTGGCCAGACGTGATTCGCCAACGCGGGAAGTTGACGCATCAACCGGGCCATGTGATCGACATCCTGCCCACCTGCCTGGAGGCGGCCAAGGTCCCTTATCCCAAGTTACTCGCCGGCTACAAGCTAACGCCGGTCGCCGGCGAGAGCCTGATGCCCGTTCTGAAGAACAAGACACGGCAGCGGAGCCCGATCTTCTGGGAACACGAGGGCAATCGGGCGGTGCGCGAGGGGAAGTGGAAACTCGTTTCCCGGCACCCGGGTGATTGGGAACTCTACGACATGAAGGCCGACCGCACCGAAATGAACAATCTGGCCGAGAAGTTTCCCGTGATCGTCAAGGACCTCTCGCAAACCTACGACGCCTGGGCCAAGCGCAGCAACGTCGAGCCGTGGAAGCGGTAACCCAACATCCGCCTGCGGCTTTGCAACCACTCATCCTCCCCAGGTTGCCATTCCCCCGGGGTGGGTTCTCGGATAGGATAGGGCCTGTGATTTTCCACTGGCAAGGAGGCGAAGCTTGATCCGGGAAGACGAAATCCAGATTCGTTGGCGCGGCATGGCGGCGGTGGCGGCAGTGCTAGCAGCGGTCGTCTTCTGCTATCCGCTGCTGCTGGACATTCCGCTGTTGGATCCGGACGAGGGGCTCCATGCCTCGATCGCCCAGGAGATGGTTGAACGGGGAGATTGGGTCGTTCCCCGGTTCCAGGGCGAGCCGTTTCTCGATAAGCCGATCCTCTACTTCTGGGCCGAGGCCTTTTCCTTGCAGGTGTTCGGCATGCACGAGGCGGCCGTGCGACTGCCCGGGTTGATGTTCGGGCTGTTGGGGGCTGTGACCACGGGTATTGTCGGCTGGCGGATGTTCGGGCGCGGGGTGGGGTTGGTGGCCGGTATGTTCTACAGCACGATGATCTTGCCGGTGGCACTATCTCAGGCCGCTACGCACGACGTGGCCCTGGTGCCTTGGGTCAATCTGGCGGTGCTGCTGTTTTGGCTTGCCGATCAAGCGACCACGCGCCGGGCCGCGATTGTCTATACCTTGGCCATTGGAGTTCTGCTGGGGCTAAGCTGTTTGACCAAGGGGCTGGTCGGCGTGGCCCTGGTCGGCGTGGCATACGGGGCCTACTTGCTGGTCGCTCGGCGGTTGACCTTTGCGGCCATTATTCGCGGCGCGGCGGCCTTGGGTATCGCGGCGGTGGTTGCCTCCGCGTGGTACCTAGCCGTCGAGATGCGCAGCCCGGGCTACCTTCACTACTACTTCATCGAACGCCACTTGCTCGGATTCGCGACCGATACGCAAAGCCACGGCGATTCGCCTTGGTGGTATTATCTGCCGATCCTGCTCGGCGGCGGTCTGCCGTGGATCGGCTATCTGCCGGTGACGCTGCAGGACCAGTGGATCCGCTTCAAGAGCAAGCAACGTGACGCTTCTTCTTCGGCGATGTTGCTTCTCTGGTGTTGGCTGATCGCTTGCACGCTGTTTCTCTCGATGTCCCATTCCAAGCTGGTGACCTACATCTGGCCCGTATTTCCGGCAGTGGCCATTTTGGCGGCCGTTGCCTGGGTGCGGCTGTTGGGGGGCCAATTGACGCAGGCGGCCCGGGTGTCGATTCTCCGGACGTTCCGACTTTCGTGCCTTGGGGGAGTGGTTGTGCTGCCGATCGTGATGGCCGTGGCCGGATCGAAATTCCATGTCCAATTCACTTCGACGGCTTGGGCAATTGGCGCGCTGACGGCTTGTACGTCTTGGAGCGCGCTGATCTTCTTCCGCTTCGATCGGCATCGGACCATGCTTTCCGCCGGCCTGCTCTCGATAGTCGCCCAGTATGCCGTGTTGATTACCTTTCTGTTTCCGCCGATTGCCGAGCAGGTTTCGGCCCGTGGGTTGGCCGAACACTTCAATCGACTCGGGCGCCTGCCGCCTCGCGTATTGATCAGCGAAGACCGGGTAGGGTCGCTGGTCTTCTATTTGGATCCTCAACTTCGCGCCGACCTGAAAGCGGGGCAACTAGAGGAGATTCCGGCAGAGGATTTGGCCGCACTACCGCCGCAACGGCCGGGCACGGTCGTCTCGTTGCCCGAACGCCATATAAAGCGAGCCGATCGTCATCTCGATTTGGCCGACATCGAGTATCAAAGGGCCGGCAGTCATCGGATCTACAACGCCCGCCAGTTGATCTCCCCAGCACGGACCGCCCGCACGGATCCGCCGACTTGGCGATAGCGGCCTGTCGACGTTACTGGACTTCGAGGACCTCGACCTTCAAGCGGCCGATGACTTGGATGATGGGTAAGAAGCTGCTGTAGGCCGAGCCGCCCTTGAGGCTGCTGTGGGCCAATTTCAAATGGGCGGCCCCGATGCCGCCTTGCCCGAGCGTGCCGTCCATCGGGATCCAGCGGTCGGCGATAAACAGCTCGGTCCACATGTGGTAGCCGAACGATTGGCTTCGCGGCATGTAGACCAATCCGATAGCCGCTCGGGCCGGAATCCCCCTTGCCCGGGCCAAGGCGGCCAACAGCACGGCATGTTCGGTGCAATCGCCCGTCGGGTTGGCAGCCACCTCGGCGGCCGTGGCGAAGACCTGCGAAAAGTCCTTCTCCGTGATCACCCGATTGACGTAAGACTCCAACGCCACGGCGACTTGCCAGGGATCTTGTTGATTGCCGACCGCTTCCTTGGCCATGGCCATGATCCGGGCATCGTCGCTTTGGATCATCTGGTTCGGCTGAAGATCGTCTTCGCTGGGCGGATCGGCGGGGGCTTGCGGATTGCCTTGGACGCCGCCGGGACGGATGGCGTACACGGTCAGTTCGGCCGCATGCTTGTCGACCACCGCTTTGATTTGTTGTGAAGATCCCGAGGGAAACACGTCCGCCGCATTTTCGCCTTCGATGGAGACCCGATAGCGGATCCGTTGCGTTGCGTGTGGCTGCGGCAGGGGCCGGTCGATCGGCACGGCCACGTCGAGCCCTAAGTCCAACTCGGCCGAGTCGATCTGCACTAGGGCCTTCTCTTTGATCGTTCGATATTTCTCCAGGTTCATCGCTTCGATGCGACTGGCCAACGCATCGCCCTGGGGATTGCAAAAGACGATTGTTTGGAACTGCTGTCCGTCTTGATAGTGCGTCACCGTGTCGATTCGCAGCAGGTCGACCGTCTCCTCGGGCATTTGGACCGGCTGATAGTCTCGCGCGATCATCTCGACGGTGGCCAACTGATTGATGGCCGGAACGAACAGTCGCAACGTACGACGCTCTCCCGGCTGCATCGGTTTTCGACGCAACGATTGCTCGGCCGCGTGCGGTCCGCCGTATTCGGGTTTCCAAGGAATCGACGACGACTGGGTCTGGCCTTGGGAGGTGACTTCCAGTTGCAGCCGATCGCCGAGGACGTGCCCGACCGTTTTGACCGGGCCCGAGCCTTGGGGCATTTCACTGCTGAATTCGACCAACAGGCCCTCGGGCGTCTCCACGCTGGAGACCAGCAGATCCATTTCCGTGCGTTGGCCGAAACGCTGGATCGCCAGATGGTCGGCCCCTTCGATTCGCACCAACTCGCGTCCGTCCTGGTTGATGTGCCAAATTCTAGACCGCCCGTACCCCATGCGAACGCCTTGCATGTAGAAGAGGTCCCAGGTCTCTTCGTCGGCCGGCCGGTTTGCGTCCGCTTCCCCGACTGGATTGGAGCATCCGACCAGTACAACTAAGGCCGCCAGGGGCAGGAATCGTTTGAGCCAAGTCGTCGATTTCGGGCGCCAAGTGAGCATGATGAGTATTGCTCCGGAAATAGGTGTTAGATGGAAGAACTCGTCCTTGAGAAAGTCTAGCGATTAAGCGTTTCCGAGGCCAGCGGGGGTGGTGTTTTTGGGAGAAGCCCAGCGGGGGTGGTGTTTTTTGGAGAAGCACTGTCCGGATTATTCACGGACTGTTTGTAG
>CAYYOX010000087.1:8142-8637 GCA_964473065.1 uncultured Planctomycetaceae bacterium
CATTCATGCGGTCTTGGCAATCCAGGCCCGATGAATCGGGTCACTCCGAACCTCATGGCGGCAAACTCTCGCTGACCTGGACAGTTCGTCCCAAGTGGTTGCCACTTTCTTGCCCGATCTGCGAATCGCGGCCTCATCGCGTGTTTTCCGGTGCTAGAGTTGAATAGGTCGCCTACGGAAGCGGTTTGCGCCAAGCGTTTGGCACTCGTCGTGGGCGGCCGGTTTGGTTGGTACGGGGCTAATAAATGGTTGTGGCGACCGCGCCGGTTGTTCCGGTTATATCGCGTTGCGGAACGTCGATGCGGTCAAGTTAGACCCCCAGTGACGCACGCTGTCGGAACGTGACCTACGGTTGCATAGAAGTTTCCCAGCTACGGCATGGCTGTTTCCATGACCTCCCGAGAAGAAACGAACACGAGAAAAGAACATCTGATGGGCTTCTTGAAAAAATTCTTCCGAAATGTATTCCGCGAAGGCGCGATGCCGATGGGCACC
>CAYYOX010000087.1:8647-14880 GCA_964473065.1 uncultured Planctomycetaceae bacterium
GGAACTCGAAGCACACTTGGGTGTCTCTCGCTACGGCCAGTTCGCGCTAACCGATGCGGTTCGACCTTCCTACGATCTGCAGATCGTGCCCACTCAGGGCTTCCGGCACGATGCCTACCACGACGATCAGAACCAGACCAGCGTTCCCGTCTTGATGGCCGCCGTCTCCGGCGAGCAGCTTTTCGAGACCTTCATGGATCTGTTGGATCCTTTGGGCACCGTGGTCGATGTCGTGTTGGAAACCAGCCATAACCGGGATAACAACGGACATACCGATCTATATCGCGAACATATCGACGTTCCCGTGCTCAAGAGCATTCTTTGGGAATTCGAGGATCTGCTGATCAACGACGGTTGCACGGGAATGGCCGTGCTGAATCCGGGCGTCCCGCAGGAGATCCAGTTCGACGAGCACAAACTTCTGATTGTCTACGGCGACGAACTCAACGCGTTCGAGGAAATCTTGCGACAACGAATCGTCGGCTGTGACGACCAACTGAAGTTCATCACCGAAGCCGAGCACGTCCACTCCTCGAGCGACCAGTACGCCCGACAGTTCGACGAGTTGAAGACCCGATTGGGAATGGACTGCGACTACTCGTAAGCCGCTTATCGTAAGCCGCTTGCGGCTTTGCCCTCACTTGCCGCTTGCGGCTTTGTAACGCCCGATCAATCGCTCTGCTTGTAGTTCTTGATCCAATCAAGATCCTCGCGCAGTTCCTCGAGCGTCTCCTCGAAACCGGCAAACCGACGCTGAAATCGACGCCAGGCCAGGAACCCTCCCGCCACGGCGGCCGTCAACAGAGCCCCGGCCTCGATCAGCAGCCAGCCCTCGCGAGAGATCCCTAGCGTGCCTTCCAGTAGATCGGCCGCAGCGACCGCGGCGATGGGCAGGGCCGTCAATCCCAGTACGCTGGCGACCACTGTGCCCAGCACCAGCCGTTTGACTTCGCCGACCGCGGACTGCCACTCCATCTGCGCCAATTCGAGGCGCAAAGCGGCCATCTCTTTCACCTCGTCCCCCAAGGAACCGATTTCACGGCGAAGATCGGCCAATAGCGACGGCCTGGGCTCAGTCATGTTCCGCTCCCGCCGATTTCTCGGGCGTCGAATCGGCCCAGATTCCGGCCAGATCTCGCCAAAACCGCTCGGATGCCCAGTCGACCGCGGCCCAGTCAACCGCCCGCCGGACCAACCGCCAGCCGATTCGCCGTGAGAGCCGCCGGCCGCCAAGTCCGGCCGAGAGGGCCAAGCCCACGCCAAAGGCCCCAATCATCGTGCTGCCGGGAAAGCTCGTGACGTAGGTCTTCCAGGAGCCTAGCCGGCGGGTCTGATGCCGGGTGGCGAGCACCCGACGATCGATCCGTCGTCGCAGCCGTGCAATCCGACGCCGAAGCCGCCGCTTCGCACTCTGCTGCTCGAGATCAATAATTCGCACGGACATAATAAGTGCCGCTCGCGGCTTTGCAACGAATACTTATCGAATCTGTAGGAGGCGACTCCTGTCGCCGATTCGCTAATCTTGGTGTTTGTGTCGGCTGGTGTTTCTGTCGGCTACAAGAGGATTACTTCCGAAACAGCCGACCGAAGAAGAACCCGATCACCACGGCCATCAAAACCCCGAGCCCCGGATGCTTCTTGACCGTCTCCAACGAGCCGTCGATCAACTCGCCGAGCGTCGTTTCCCGTGCGGCCTTGATTCGTTCGGTCGCTTCCTGCCGGGTCTTTTCGTACAATTCCCGCGCTTTTTTCAGTTCGGCTTCCGCGCAGCGCACGACCTCAGCGGCGGCTTCGCTGCGTTTGTCCGACGACTTGCCCGATTTCTTCTTTGCCACGGTTTTCGCTCCGGATAATCGCTTGAACTCTACATATCCCCAAGTGGGAATCTAAATGACGAAATCCGAATGACGAATGACGAAGATCTGGTTCTTGCTTTCGTCATTCGTCATTCGTGCTTAGTCATTGTTTTTCGCGTGGGTCTTCGTTCCTTGACCCACCCTACATTCATAAGCCTATCTGAATGTACCTTACGGCAGCCCGAGGTGCCATATTGCGAGAGCCGTTACAACCGGCACATCACTTCCCGTCGGCCTAGGGCCAGCCGACCTCCAACCGCCCCAGGGCCAGCGTCACTTCGCGGGTTCCCGTACCGTCGGGGCCCAGGACGGTCAGGGTGAGCGTTTCACCCGGCTTCTTAGCGCGGACAATTCGCAGCAGTTCGTCGGAAAGTCGCACGCGTTTTCCGTCGGCCGCGGTGATTACGTCCCATTGTTTCAGTCCGGCTCGGGCTGCCGGCCGGTCGGCGTGAAGAATCTTCACGACCAGCCCTTCCGTTCGCGGGGGGAAGCGGTCCAGCAGCTTGTGATCCTGTTGCCATGTCTCTTCCACGGCCATGCCGATCCCCGGAGTGGATGCGGTTTTCCGAGCGGCGACCAGTTTCCGGATGGCGTCCACAGTGATCATGTCGGCGATTCCCAGCGGCAGCCCGTTCTGCGACATCACGCCCGATTGCAACCCCACAACCTGTCCCTTGGCGTTCAACCATGCACCGCCCGACATGCCCCCTTGGACGGTCGCCGCAACGTGAAGCGCTTCGATGTACTTTTCCGTGTAATACTCGAAGGTCGTCTTGTCGCAAGCCACTGTGCCGCGCAGTTGTACGGCGTGGCGGAAGATCGGCGAGCCGAGCAGGAAGACTTCCTCACTCGGCGGCGGCACTTCCGCGGCCAGCGCCAAGGCCGGATAGCCCTCGTCACGCGGTGCGACGCTCAGCAACGCCAGATCGTGCCCCATGTCGACGGCCAAAAGCTTCGCCTCGAGGCGTCCGATAGTCGGCGAGAGAATTTCGATTCGACGATCTGGCTGAGCGATCACATGGGCCGCGGTGATAACCAACCCCTGCGGATCGACAAACCACCCGCTCCCGTCGAGATGATCGTTACCAAGAATCTCTACCGTAGCCGCCTTGGCTGTCTGGTAAACGGACCGCTCGGCTACCTCTTGCCCGGCGGCAAGTCGAGCCGCCAGCGTCAACAACAGCGTCAGCAGTACGATCCATTTGACCACACGGCCATCGGGCAAAGGAGAATTATTCATAGTCGCGCTCTCATTGCAGTCTTCGCTGCACATTGAAAAAGGAAAACTTCGGACAATCGAGTGTGCCGCCCAGTACGCAAAAGCAGTGACACACATCTGTCCGCGGCAACTTCCATACTACCATGGCGGGGGTGGGATTGCAAGGTGTGCGCAAACAAAGGGGGCAAGCCTGGCTGGTCAGATTATGGCCTGACGAATAAGGCGTGAGACTCGATTGTGAAGATCCCTGGCCGACGACGCGAGTCTGGACCAAGACTCGAACTCGATAGACTCCACCGATTACCGTCACCGGATGATATACTTGCCACGGTCAAGAACTGAGGCAAGCGGCGGCTTGAACTCTCACGATCGCACCATTCTAATGGACGTGTCGAGTTATTCGCGGGGGCCCAGAAGTCAAAGTAGCTGGAAGAATCGAGCCTTAGCCATGATCGATACACCTGCCGGATCGAGCCGGCCTGTTGTTCGCAAAGGACCGGGTGTCTGTGCCGTCTTGATCGCGCTGATGGCGTCTTCGCTTTGGGCCGACGAACCGAAACACCAGCGCGGCAGTATCGAGGAGAAAACGAAGGTCCATCGCCTCTCGAGCACCCAACGTGCCGTCTACGATGCCTTTGCCTACGTCAACCGGATTCCGGTGGGACCCGAGAAGGGCGAATCTGCCAGAGATGTCGCCGGACGCATCTTTGGCCGCCTTGCGAATCAAGAAGGCCGGATTCTCCTGAAGCTGCCGCCAGGCATGGACCGGGATTCCTATCTCGCGTTGAAGACCTTTTTCCGCTACGAAGGGGACGCGAAAGTCGGCAATTGTGCCGCCTGCCACGCGCCTGCGGAATTCACCGATTCGCAGGAGCATGTCGTAACGAAAGGCGGATCGCCGACGCTAACACCCTCCTTGCGCAATCTCAAGAAAAGGAAAGTCGATATCCGCAAAGCGATCATGGACAAGATTACCGCCAGCCATCAAAAGCAATCGGGCGAAGCGGACGACATCGACGACGCCTACGCCAAGATGCACATCAGCAAGAAGGACATCCCAGGGCTCGTAGCATTTCTCAATCTGCTCAACGACGTCTCGGACACGGATTTTCGCAGCCTGATCCTAAACGCCAAAGTGCTGGATACATCTAAAGACATCGAAGGTCGGTAGCCGCTGGGTCGATCCAGAAATCGTGACGGATCACGCCGATAAGAATCGAAAGGTCGCCGTTCTCCCGCAGCCAGACCACCAGGTGCCAAGATCTGCATTCGAGCATGCGCCCGATTCAGCAGATGGTATACCAACCCGCCCGCCGCCGTTCTCAAGGGTGGCCCCATGCCCACGATTCAATCAAAACCCCTCCTCTTCGTCAATAACGTTTCCTGACACTTCTTCTCTTCGGCATTTTTTCTCTTTCTCCTCCTGGCGGTCGACCAGTGCGGGCATGGTTGCGCAAGTCCCGCCATTGCCTTTAGCCCATGAGCTCCACATAAGCCGCGTAGTCTTCGTCATGAAAGAAGGTCTGCTGCCGGCGGTTCCCACGTTGGGTAATAGGGTGCGGCATGCCGGCAGTGACCACTCTTGCCAATCTAACCATACCCGGAACCTACCGAAGCTTTCCTAGCTTATCAATATCAGTATTGTGTCCCCGGACTTTTTGCCCCGGACTTTTCGGGATTTGCCTGTCGGACTTTGTGTTCGGAATTGTGTCAATTGTGTCGGGATGAGAATCCCTATCAGCTCACACATATTCAGCGTCTCTGGCAGTCTCATGCGAAGTGGGCTCACATTGACACCTTAGCCGTACTTCAAGAGCTTCAACCAGTTTCAACACTCGTTGAAGCGTTATGCCATGGTATTCATTTCGCTCATCTCTAGAGACTTGTGATGGATCCACTCCAAGACGTGTAGCAAAGTCGCTTTGCTTGAGTCCTCGGAAGATTCGGGCCGCTATAAGCAACTTGCCCACATCTCTAAGCTCAACAAACTTGTTGAGTTCATTCGCGTCTGCTCGGCATAGGCGCTCGTAACACTTCACGTCCTCGGCCAGTTGATCATAGAACACCTTGTCTGCTTCTGTTGCTCTCTCAATTTGCTCATCGGTTAACTCCATTTGCCTTAGCTCGTGCATTCTCTGCTGCAAGCGAGACTCAAAGCCAGCCAGTTGATCAACGGTTTGCTTGTATTCGCTATCGGTCCGAATCATATCACGCTCCTTACAAATAATACGTTCTTGCTGTTCAATCTATCCTTTTAGAATCTTTACGATTCCTTTCTGGGCAAACGCACGGGATTGTCGAAAAGCCGCTGGGAATTCAAGTTCGTTCCCATGCTCATCAACAATTCCTGTCAATTGAGGGCCCCAGCCCACGAGATGCGGATACAGCTCCGTGCGATAGTGAATCCACATCGGCAATCGGGCTTTGCCTGCGTAATCCAACCGGTCGTCCCGACTCCAAGTCCACACCATGTGTGGGTCTATCAAATTCAGTTTCCGTTCCAAGTCACCAGAAACCTTCTTCTCCCATGGACACTCAAAGTATCCATCGATGTCTCCCGGCCTAGCTTTGTTTTCAACAAAGGATCCGTCGAAGAAGATCTCCTCTATTCCAACGTCCCATAACTGCGCGACCAGAACGGCAGACTTCTCAACAAGCGTCTCTCGCCACGCACTGTCCCACGTGTCATCCGTGACACCCGGTCGTCCATGAACGAGCATTGATCCTCTCAACTCATCGATTGTCATTGGATAATCACTTTTTGGCAGAACGCCATCGGCCGTAAAATCGGGGAGCGCCACGGCTACCTCCTTCGTTGACACATCGGTTGATCAAGACGTTCGCTTCACTCATAGCAATTATAGCATACATGACACACAAGTCAAGAACACTCCAATCTCCGTAACTCTTTGTGCAGCAAGGACTTGCGGTTTATCTCGGAAACTATGGACATCGGGTAGCCCCAATTATTCTCCGGAGGGAGAGAAACGATGTCGGGGAGGAACGGGAAGAGAAAAGGTGTCAGGAATGCTCTGTAGAGAACCCGGGATAACAGACCCGGGTGGCTGGCGGCTGAACGAAGTGAAGCCCCAGTTTTGAGCCTCTGGGGCACCGCTGCGCTATGCCCCAGCCACCCTCATCGCTGGTTTTCTACAGAG
>CAYYOX010000088.1:0-14862 GCA_964473065.1 uncultured Planctomycetaceae bacterium
CGGGATGGGGCTGACGGGCCATATCTTGGAGGTCGAGTTCCGCATGCGGCGGATCCCCTCGCCGTGGATTCAAAGCGAAAGTCGGCGGATCCCGAACCTCGATGCCATGGTGGCCGGGCTGAAGCGGGCGGCCGACAACTGGCCCATGACCGTCGGATGGGTCGATTGCCTGGCACGCGGCAAGAGCCTCGGCCGCGGGATCCTTATGCAAGGTCGCTGGGCCGAGCCGGACGAAGCACCCCAAGAGGCGCCGGCGTGGAAGCGTCGCTTTCGCATCCCGTTGGAATTCCCCAACTTCATGCTCTGCCGACCCAGCATGAAAGCTTTCAATCTGGCCTACTACTACAAGCACTTCAAGCAGGTCAAGCAGGGGATCGAGCACCCGGATTCCTTCTTCTATCCGTTGGACATGCTCGACGACTGGAACTTGATCTACGGGCGTCGCGGTTTCACGCAGTATCAGTGTGTGTTGCCTCACGCTGACGACAACGGACCGGCACGCCGCTTCCTGGACCTGTTCACCAAAGCGGGCGGCATGGCCTTTCTGTGCGTGATCAAGGACTGCGGCCCGGAAGGCAAGGGCATGCTCTCGTTCCCCCGCCCGGGAATCTCGATCGCCATGGATTTCCCCGTGCATCCGACCAAGACGCAACCCTTCGTCGATCGGCTCAATGAGCTGGTCATCGGCGAAGGGGGTCGCATCTACCTGACCAAAGACACGTTCACACGAGAGGAACATTTCCGCGCCATGGAACCGCGGCTCGAGGCGTTCAACCGCGTGCGTCGCCGCTGGGATCCGCAACGCAAACTGCGCAGCGGGCAATCGGTCCGCCTGTTGGGGGATTCCGTATGAAGGTCGTACTGTTCGGCGCGACCAAGGGAATGGGTCGTGCAATCGCCCGACAAATGGCCCAGCGCGGTGATCGGCTGTTTCTGTTGGAGCATGTGCCCGAGGAGTTGGAAAAGACGGCCCGGGACCTGGAACTACGCGGCGCGGAAGACCCGGTGGATACTGCCCTCTGTGATCTGCTGCAATCCGAGACCTTCGATTCCGCCTTGCAGCAGGCCGAGCAGGCGCTGGACGGTTTCGATCTGGTCGTGGTGACGGCCGGCCTGTTCGCCACGCAAGAGGAGTTGGAGCAGGACCCCGAGTTGGCCGCCCGCCTGCTCTTGGCCAATTTCACCAACACGGTTCTGTTCTGCGAGGCCGCACGGAAGCGGTTGCTTGCCCGAGGCGGCGGAACGCTCTGTGTGTTCAGCTCGGTGGCGGGCGAACGGGGACGCAAGCCGGTGATTCTTTACGGTTCGGCCAAGGCCGGGTTGTCGTGTTATTTGGAAGGTTTGGACCACAAGTTTCGCTCGGCCGGTTTGAAGACGCTGTGCGTGAAGCCCGGCTTCGTGAAGACCGGCATGACGGCCGGGCTGAAGCCGCCGCCGTTTGCCGGCGATCCGGACGACGTCGCCCGACGCGTGCTGCAAGCCATCGATCAGGGCCGTGCGGAAGTCTACGTCCCCGCCGCATGGCGTTGGGTAATGCAAGTCATTCGCCGCCTACCACGATTCATAATGAGGAGAGTCGAGTTCTAAACCCGCACGCCAAAACAACCGTTTAGCAATTCGTCGTTTAGCGGTCGGGCTTGCCCGACGTTTTTTCTTTTCTTAAAACACAACAAGCCACGGAGGCGTTTCTCATGGGAGCAATGGGAAACAGTTACCACACCCTAACAGCCGACCGAAAAACGCCCCTGGCCGGACTGATCCGCGTAGCGCGCCCGACCGACTGGGTGAAAAACGTCTTCGTATTGATCCCCGTCCCCTTTGCCGTGGCGGCCGGATCCGAGTTGGCCCTGGGGTCGTTAATGCTGGGGTTGGCGGGATTCTGCCTGATCAATTCGGCCGTCTATACGCTCAACGACCTGCTGGACGTCGAGGCCGATCGGCTGCATCCGAAGAAATGCTCCCGCCCGATCGCTTCCGGCGAGGTCTCCACTCCCGCCGCCTTGGGCCAGATCGCCGTACTGTGGCTGTTGGGGATGGGCCTTTGTATCGCCACCGGGAAGCTGCCGGTCGTGGCCATGGTTCTGATCTATGTGGCGGTCAATGTGTTCTACAGCCTGGGTGCCAAGCACGTGGCCCTGTTGGACGTGTTCCTACTCTCGTCGGGGTTCGTGATTCGCGTGCTGTTGGGATGTGCCCTGGTCGACGCCGCGCCGTCGGCCTGGTTGTTGTTATGTACTTCGTCGCTGGCCTTCTTTCTGGGCTTTACGAAGCGGCGAGCCGACCTGTCGGCCGGCATGGACAGCTCGCATCGGCCGAGCCTGCGCGGCTACAGCCGGGCCTTTTTGGATCAGGCCATTACGATTTGTGCCGGCGTGGCCCTGTTGTCCTACGCCCTGTATAGCGTTCATTCCGAATTGCTGATCCCCGGGCGCGAGATGGCCTCGATGCCGTTCGTGGCATACGGGATTCTCAACTACTTGCGACTGGCCAATGTCGAGAATGCGGGCGGTTCGCCCGTCGAAGTGGCCCTGACATCGCGCTCGAGCCAGCTTTGTGCCGTAGGTTGGATCGTGGCCGTCGTCTGGAGCCTGAGTATTTGGTAAACGCCGCCCACGGAGCAGACCGTTGAAGAAAATCGTCCTGGCTGTACTCAAAATCGGCATCTCGTTGGGGCTGGTCGCCTGGCTCGTCTACGACGCTTCCGACGCGACGAACGAGGCGGGCGAGAACGTCTTCCAGCAGTTGTTGCATCAGCCCAAGGATTGGAAACTGTTGATCGCGGCTTGGCTCTTCTGCGGCTCGGCCGTCACGCTGACCTTGATCCGATGGTGGTATCTGGTCCGAGCGCTGGATATTCCCTTGCCCTTTCGCGGCGCGTTGCGGATCGGGTTCCTCGGCTACCTGTTCAATTTGGCCCCGCTAGGGATCGTCGGCGGCGACCTGCTGAAGGCCTGGATGCTCGCCTGGGAACATCGCGGAGACCGCGTCAAGGCCTTCGCCTCGGTGGCCATCGATCGAATCATCGGCCTGTATATGCTGTTCGTGGTAGCCGCGGCAGCCATCTTGTTGACCGGGTTCTGGAAGATCGAGGTCCCGGAGATCCAATTCGTCTGCAAGGCCACCTTTCTGTTGACTGCCCTCGGCGCGGTCGGATTGGGATTGTTGATAACGCCCGGCTTCACCGACGGGCGCGGGACCCGGGCCCTGGCACGATTGCCGCGCGTGGGACCGGCGCTGGAGAGCCTGATCGAGGCCGTGCGGATGTATCGCCGCAAGCCGTACGTGCTAATCGCCGCGGCCGTGATGAGCATCGGCGTTCACTGCCTGTTCGCCACGGGCATCTACCTGATCGCCCGCGGTCTGCCCGGCGATGTGCTCGCGTTGAGCACCCATTACGTCGTCAGCCCGCTCGCCGCGGTCACCGGCATCTTGCCGCTGCCGCTGGGGCCGTTCGAGTTCGTGCTCGACTTCCTCTACACGCACGTCCCCGAGCCGGGTGTGAACGTCCAAGAGGGCCAAGGGCTGGTCGTCGCTTTGGTCTACCGGCTGATCTGCGTGCTGATCGCCACGGTCGGCATCTGCTACTACCTGAGCGCCCGCCGCGAAGTGGCCAAAGCCATGCAAGAAGCCGAACAGGACCCCGGATCCGTTTAGCCGCCGATCAATCCCACGGGTTGCAACCCGTGGGCTTTTTGCGCGCTGTCATCGCAACAGCATCACGGGCGCGCGACTAGCAAGTCACGACACGTCGATCACCGCCTCTCCGAGGATCTCCATGCGCGGGGAAACACCCAACCCTGGTGCGGTCGTCGCGGCCAAACGACCGTTAGACCGTTGTGGAGCACCGCTGGCCGTGCTGACGGTTACGTAGCTGTTGAAATCGGTCGCGGTGAACAGATAGTGCGAGGGCGTACTGTGCGCGAGGTGGGCAATCGCCGCAGTCGTGATATCGCTGCCCCAAGTGTCCTCGATGGTCATCGCGAGGCCCAACGACACGCACAGGTCGCGGGCTTGCCGAGCTTTGGTCAGGCCGCCGAACTTGCTGATCTTGATATTGACGACATCCATCGCCCGATCGGCGTGACCGCGCAACAAGACGCCGATCGAGTCGATCGACTCATCAAGGACAAACGGGTGATCGGTCCGCCGCCGGATCGCCAGGCACTGGTCATAGGCCAGGCAAGGCTGCTCGATATAGACGTCTACGTCACCGACGCCGCGCACGACGCGGGCCGCTTCGTGCATCAGCCAACCGGTATTGGCGTCGGCCACCAGCACGTCGCCGCGCTGTAGTTGGTCGGCGACGGCGCGAATCCGCTCGATATCGGTCTCGGGGTCGGCGCCCACTTTGAGTTGAAATCGACGGTATCCTTCGGCCCGATAGACGGCAACCTTGGCGGCCATCTGCTCCGGCGACTGCTGAGAGATCGCCCGGTAAAGCACGAAATCCTCGCCATAGCGTCCGCCCAGCAAGGTGCAGACCGGCTGCCCGCAGGCCTGACCGAGGAGGTCCCAGCAGGCAATATCGAGCGCCGACTTGGCGTAGGGATGCCCTGCGAGAACCGCATCCATGTGCCGATTAAGCCGACCGAGTTGCGTGGGATCTTCGCCGATCAGCGCCGGCGCCAGCTCGGCGATTCCGGTGCGCGCCCCGGCAGCATAGGCCGGCAAATAAGAAGCCCCCAGCGGACAGACTTCGCCGAGTCCGACCAGACCCTCGTCGGTCTCGACGCGCACAATCGTGCTGTCGAAGACCTCGATCGACTTCCCGCCCGACCAGCGGTAGCTGCCTTCGTGCAGCGGTAAATCAACCTGATAGGCGGCGATTCTGCGGATCTTCATCGACGATTCATTCCTCGTTAACGACTGCGATATTCACAGCCGGCATTCTCGCAGAATGGCGGCCGCATCGCAACGCCCCTGCTCACTAAGGACCCGGCGGCATGTTCTGTCGTAGGTATCGGGTCAATAGCTCGTAATAGTGACGCTCGGCGCCGTCTTCCCTGAGCGAATGGGTCCGGTTGGGGTAGGCCATCATCGAGAAATGCTTGTTGTGCTTGATCAGTTCGTTCATCAGCCGTTCGAAGCTCTGGTAGTGGCAGTTGTCGTCGCCCGTGCCGTGTACCAGCAGAAGATTCCCCTTGAGCTGATGGGCGAAGGTGATCGGCGAGCCGTCGCGATATCCCTTCTCGTTATCGTCCGGCAAGCCCATGAAACGTTCCTGATAAACCGTGTCGTAGAGCCGCTGATCGCTGATAAACGCCAGGGCCATGGCGGTCGAATAGAGATCCGGATAGCGGAAGATGGCGTGTAAGCTCATCGTTCCGCCGCCGCTGTGCCCCCAGATACCGATTCGCTCGGGGTCGACATAGGGCCACATCTTGATGATCGCCCGAGTTGCGGCCGCTTGGTCGGCGGAGGCCAGGATGCCGATCTGGCGATAGACGCATTTTCGCCACGCCCGACCTCGCGGGACCATGGCGCCACGGTTCTCGATGCAGGCGACGATATATCCCTGTTGAGTAAGCATCGTATGCCACAGCGCCCGTTTGCCACCCCAAGCGTCGCGAACCGACTGTCCGTGCGGTTCGCCGTAGACGTGGAACAAGACTGGATACTGCCGGGTCGGATCGAAATCGGCCGGTTTGATGCACCACCCGTCCAACACCACGCCCAGACCCAGATCCACGCGGAACAGTTCGGTCGGACGACGCTTCAGTTGGGCCAGTTTTTCCCGCAAGGCCGTGTTGTCCTCGAGCATCCGCACCCGCTCATGACTCGGCAGGCGAACCAAATCGATCACCGGCGTCATGTTGAGCGTCGAACGCGTATGTACGGCGAATCGGGCGTCGGGCGAGATGTGGTATGTGTGCGTGCCCGGCTGATCCGACGGCGTGATTCGCTCCATCTGCCCGGTCCCGTCGAGCTTTACGCGAAACAGGTAGCGTTGCGTGGGATTCTTAGGCGAGGCGGCAAAGTAGACCCAGCCGCCCTTTTCGTCCGCGTGTCGTAACTCCAGCAGGTCGAACGGGCCCGGTGTCAAGAGGGTCGTCTGCCGACCGTCGCGCGACACGCGATAGAGATGTCGCCACCCGTCGCGCTCGGAGATCCAAAGAAAACTTCGCCCTTCGTCGATCCATGTCGGCTTGTTGGGAAGCTCGACCCAGGCCTCGTCACGATCGGTCATCACCGTGCGAAGCTTGCCGGTCTGCGCGTCGGCCAGTATAACCTGATTCTTGTTTTGCAGCCGGTTGAGTTGCTGCAGGACGAGTTCTTGCGAGCTTTCGGCCCATTGCATTCGAGGAACGTAGTTGTTGCGCAAGTCGTCCGAGGGCTCGATCCATCGGGTCGGACCGCCGTCGACGCTCACCACGCCGACCCGGCAGGCCGAATTCGTCTGGCCGACCTTGGAATGCTTGAACTTCGTCAGCGTCGGATAGAGCGAATCGGTCGTGTTGATCATGATGAACTCACCGACGCCCTCGGTATCGAACTGCCAATAGGCCACGTGCCGCCCGTCGGGGCTGAAGCGGAAACCGTCCCGCACGTCGAACTCTTCCTCATAGACCCAATCGGACGTACCGTTGATGATCCGCTGGGATCCGTCGGTCGTAAGGGGCGTGATCTTCAGCGTGTCCAAGTGCTGGATGTAGAGATTGTTCTTGTGGACGTAGCCCACCCGCTGGCCGTCGGGCGTGAACTTGGCAAACATCAGCGTAGCTTCTTCGGCATCACCGCCCAGCTTACGCAAGGTTCCGGCCCGTAGGTCCAGCACCCAGTAGTCGCCGCGGGTGTTTCTGCGCCATACGCGCTTCGAGTTGGTGAAAATCAACAGCTTCGATCGATCGGCCGACCACTGGTAGCCGTCGACGGCCAACGGCTTCGACTGCCCATCGGGAACAAGCTTCGCGGCCGGCGCCAAGACCGTGCGGCGATCTGTTTCAGGATCGAAGTGTACGACATCCTTGCCGCCTTCGGTCTCGGCCGAATCTTCCAGCAAGGTATAGCCGGTCCCATCATTGAGCCAGTGCACGGGCCCGTAGCCTTTCGCGTCGAATTGCGTGCCCTCGAAGAGGCTGTCGACCGTCAACCGCGAGGGATCAGTTTCATCCGCCGCCGCATATTGTCCCGACGACAGGGCCAAGAGCATGGCGGCGGGACAGAGAAGGCCGCATATCACAGCACAACATATAACAGCACAACGGAGACACCGAGCAATAAGAGCAGTGTGGCAGATCATAGTTTCCTCTTCCCCCGTTTCTAGACGATCCAACTCATTCAACCGAAATCTCTCATTTGGGCTCATCCTGGAACCGTTCCGAGCTTGAATCGCACCCCGTTCTAACATCGCGTCCTCCCAGCGTCTAGCCTGCGATGATTTTCTAGCCATGTTTTGGCCGTTGCACGCTTGTTCGCCTCCTACAAAAACCTCAGTTCTTGGCCGTGCCGAGTATACCTAAGCGCCCGCCGCGAAGTAGCCAAAGCCATGCAAGAAGCCGAACAGGACCCCGGATCCGTTTAGCCGCCGACCAAGCCCAGGGGTTGCAACCCGTGGGCTTTTTGCGCGCTGTCATCGCGACAGCATCCCCATCCCCGCCAATGGCGTGTTTTCCGCCCCGTTCTCCCCTCCAATCGGGCCGATTCTGGTGTTTTTCCACATTCCTTGCCGGGGTACTTGTATTGCTGAGAGTTTCTGGTATATTGTATGGGTTATCGGGGTTCTCTCGATTCATGTCGTTCCGACAGAGAGTGGCAAGCGTGTGTCGAATGCTTATTGATCGCGGTATCTTGTGCAGTGTGTTACCACCTGTTCTTTTCTTTTTTCAAGGAGTTCCGTCATGAACCGCCGTAGTATTTCTCTGTTGTTGATCGTGGCCTTGGCCCTTTGTGGCGCCACGGCCCAGGCCGTCGACTTCTTCGACGAAGATTTCAATGCGGGCGTCCTGCCGGCAAACTGGGAGTTGAGTGACAAGTACGTCCAGCCGCTTCAACTCGAAGCCAATCCGGGCGGCGATCTGGTTGATCTTACCGCCGGCGATGTGACCTACTACGCCGGCGAGTTCAATCGCCAGTACCTGCAAACGGTCGACTCCGACTACGCCAACTACGACTTCTCCTACGAGGCCACGGTAACCACGACGGGACTGTCGAACTGGTCGATTGCCTTCTTCGGCATGGGCCCCACCGATATCGACGAGTTATTGTCCGGCGAACCCACGTCGTATCCGCGGCTGAACGCCAACGTCTGGAACTCCATCGACGCTTTCCGCTTGCGCGACGGGGCGGTCTGGTCCAGTGTGGGCAGCGTGCCCGTGGCCGATGGCACTCATCGGCTGCGGATGACCTGGGACGCCGCCAGCCAGCAGGCCCAGTTCGCGATCGACGTCGACTACGCCGGCGGGGCATTCGAACTCGACTACAGCGTATCCCGCGACGGTTCGGACAACGGCTTCGACGTTACCAATTCCAACCTGCACTTCGGCGGCGGCAACGGCCTGGTCTTCGACGACGTCTCGATAAGCATGGCTCCGGATAAAGCGATCGATTCGACCAACGTGGCCCTGGGAAAGCCGGTGATCTTCACCAGCAACAAATACCCCTGGGGGGATCCGACTCACTACACCGGAGATCGAGTTACCGACGGCCGCAACGAGGACGCGGATGAGATTGGCGGCGAGTACTGGATTACCGACGACAGCGGCGTCCAGAATGCGTACTTCATTGTCGACCTGGAAGAGGCGGTCGACATCGCCCAGATCAACCTCTTGAATACCCACAACGACGGCTCTTACGATCGCGGCACGCGGGACTTCGAGATCTTCGCCTCCAACGCGATCAATCTCCAAGGAAACGACTTGGTTGGCGGCACGTCGATTCTTTTCGGAGAATTGAGAAACACGCTGGATAGTATTCCCGGCGAGGTGTTCAACGCCGAGAACGGCTTGGCCGGCGGTTCCTATCGATACGTGAAGTTCGTGGCCAAGAACTTCTACGGCACAAGCGCCGGGCTGCATGAGATTCAGGTCTTCGGCAGCAGCGACACCATTACTTCGCAGTTTTGGGACGGGCCGGACGGGAGCAACTGGACCGATCTGAACTGGAACGATGCGGACGGCGCGGCGGCCGGCAGTTCCCCCGGAAACACCACCAGCGCCTTCATCGACGCCAACACGATCAACGTGACGGCCAACCAACAGGCACGCCGGTTGGTGGTCAACGGCGGCGGAGTGGCCGTCGCCGCGAGCACCACGCTCGACGTGGACTACGACGCCTATTTCGCGCCCGGCACGACGCTCACATTGGGCGCCGGGGCGACCTTCTCGGCCAGCCGCGGCAACATCCCGGCCATCGCCCCGCCGGGTGACGTGACGATTGGCGTCACCAGCGGCACGATGATCGGCGGCGGGTACGACGATACGCTTCCGGCGGCCACGTCCCGTGTGCTGACCAAAACGGGCGACGGGACCTTGGTCTTGAATAACCTCAATGGCACGGACGTGGCGGCCAGCCAAACGACCCTCATAATCGCCGGCGGAACCTTCCGCTCGATGGGCGTCGATCCGCTGGGAGGCGCGACCGAAATCGAACTGGCCGGCGGAAGCCTGTCCCTGATCGATCCCGGACCGGCCGCTCGCTATTCGTACGACGATTTGCTCGACGCGGGCCACGACGACAGCGGCTACGGACATCAGGGCGCGCTGTTCGACGCGACCTGGACGGACGTGGAGAAGCAACTCGGGCTGGGCGCCCTGTCCCTGACCGGAGTGGTCGGCGCGTTGCAGGCCGACTCCGTGCCGCTGGGCGACGAGTGGACCGCGGCCACATGGTACAAGGGCCGCGTCGAACTGCAAGACTGGAACACCCTCTTTCGTAGCAGCACCCTCGGTCACCCCGTGATTGTCGACGTCACCGGCGAGTTGGGGATTTACGATTTGACCGGGTTCCGCGGCACCGGGTTCGATATGAACTCGCTGGATAACACCGCCTGGCACCACATCGCCGCGGTGGCCCGACCGTCCGGTACGGGCATCGCGACCGACTTCTACATCGACGGCGCGATCGTCGGAACCACGATCGGCACGACGATCCCCGACGTGGCCGCCGTTGGCAACTTCTTGGCCCCGACGGGCACGCAGCGGTTTGCCGACTATCTCGACGAGACGGTGATCTACAACCGCGCGATGGACGCCGCCGGGATCGCCCAGGTGATGGGCGGCAACTACGGCGTCACGCTGGGTAGCATGGCTGCCAAGAATATCCTGGTGACCGACGATTCGGCCCTCGAAGTCTCCAGCCCCGACCCGGTCACCTTCGGTACGTTGACCATGCGCAACGGGGCACTGTCAATCGGAGGGAACAATCCGGCGGTCATCTTCACCAACACGGTTATTCACGATGACGCCACCTGGATCGGCTTCGATCCGCAGGTGCCGATCAGCTTCAACGGCGGGGCCAGCTTCGATCTGGACGGGCTCGACGCCAACCATTTGCCCGTAACGATCGCCAAGACGGGTGCGGGCACGGCGCCCGTGGCGGCCGGACCGCAGAACCTGGAGAACGCCTTCTTCGAGGTGGCCGACGGCGTGCTCGAGCTGCGCGGTACGAATACGCTGGGCAGCCGTCCGATTACCGTCACCGGGGGAACGCTCGATCTGCGCGGCACCGACGCCATCGGCAGCTCCCCGCTGACGCTCGCCGGCGGCCAGTTGCTGCTGGGGATCGCGCCGCCTTCCGCGCCGCCGACGGCCAACCTGGAAGTCCACCTGGACGCCAGCACGCTCGGACTGAACAACCTCGACCCCGTGGCCACCTGGGCCGACAGCTCGGGTAACTTCCACGACGCCACGCAGTTGTTCGCGGGCAACCAGCCCCTGTACATCGACTCCAGCGCCGGGCTGGGCGGCCAGCCGGCCGTGCGTTTAGACGGCGTGGACGATTTCCTTTCGCTAGGCGACTTAAGCGCCAGCTTCCCCAGCGAAGCCACCGTGTACATCGTCACCAGCTTCAACGACGCTTCATACAGCTTGTTGAGCACCGTGAACAACGATAGCTGGTGGCGGTATGGCGGCAACGGGCTTTCTTATCCCGGCGCGTTTCGAGCCACGCGCCTCGAAGGCTACACCGCGATGCCGGCCAACGGCTCCCACATCTTCGAGGTCAACAGTTCGGCCGCCCAGTGGGAGATGCACATCGACGGTACATCCCAAGGGGTCGCAGGCGGAGGCTACAGCGCGGGTAACGACTACCTGATCGGCTCGCCGGACAACGCCGTTGCAGACAAGTACCTCAGCGGCGACATCGCTGAGATCCTCATCTACAACAGTACGCTCTCGGAGGCCGATCACAATGTGGCCGGCGCCTACCTGGCCGGAAGGTACGGCCTGGCGTCGAACTACGCCGTGCCGGCCGTGCTGGACCTCAGCGGCGTCGAGGTGACGGTGACGGAAGATTCCACGATCACCGCGGCGGTCACTTCGGCCTCCTTCGGCAATCTGTCGATGGAAGGCGGGGCCCTGACCACCGCCGGTGCGCAGGATAACATTTCGTTCAACAGCACCACGATCGCCGTGGACGCCGAGTGGGTCGGCTTCGATCCCCAGGCGCCCACCAGCTACAACAACGGCGTGAGCTTCGACTGGGACGGGATCGACGCGAACAACGCCCCGGCGGTAACCATCGCCAAGGCCGGACCCAGTGAGATTACTGTGGCGGCCACCCCGCTGAATCTGCACGCCGACGCCGAGTTCGAGGTGGCCGGAGGGTGGCTGAACCTGCG
This sequence comes from uncultured Planctomycetaceae bacterium, assembly GCA_964473065.1. Lineage (GTDB taxonomy): Bacteria > Planctomycetota > Planctomycetia > Pirellulales > Thermoguttaceae > CAYYOX01. Next base: position 11,777 of record CAYYOX010000088.1, read on the forward strand.
CGGCACCGATACGTTGGCCGGACGCCCGGTCACCGTCAGCGAGGGTACGCTCGACCTGGAAGGCATGGGCGCCATCGGCGCCTCGCCGGTAACGCTCGGCGGCGGCACCTTGCGGGTCTTCTTCCCGGGAACCGGGATTGCCGCGCTCCCGACCGACGACATGCTGCTGCACCTGGACGCGGCCGACGTCAACGGCGACGGATCCGTGCCGCTGGACGGCACTGCGGTTGCGACCTGGGCCGACGTGGCTCTGGGCGATGGCAGCAACGACGATGCCAGCCAGATAAACCTCGACAACCAACCCACCTACCAGTCGGCCGGCATCGACGGGCAGCCCACGGTGCGCTTCGACGGAAACGACTTGGTGGCCACGACAACCTCCTTCGACGACCACACGATCTTTACCGTTTCCAAGTTGGAAGGGACCCAGAACGCCCGGCTGATCAGCTCGGGGAGTCACAACTGGCTCTTGGGCTATTGGGGTGGTCAGAGGGACGTGATGCACGCCAACGGGGTTTGGGTTGCCTATCCCGGTCCGGGCGCCGACATGCAGCCGCATGTCTACGCGGCCTCGGGCGCGGGCGGCCTGAACTCCTTCTACGCCGACGGCGCCACGCTGGCCAGCAACGTGAGTGCGCCGTCAACACTGGGACAGTTGGCCCTCGGGGGCACGTCCTACGTGGACGGCGTCACTATTGCTGAGCCCTCCAAGGGCGACGTCTCGGAGGTCGTGATCTACGACGGGGCACTCTCCGGCAACGACGTGGCCAAGATCGGCGCCTATCTGGCAGGCAAATACAACCTGGGCGGCCAATACGCCTTCTACGACGACGGCGTGCAGGATACGGGCAAACCGATTTCCGTCACCGCCGACTCGACCCTCGAAACTTACGCCGGGCTAACCAAGTTCGGCACGCTGTCGATGAAAGGCGGGATCCTCACCACGGCTGGAAATCCGGTCGAGTTTTCCAACACGGCCATCGATTCGCAGGCCGCCTACGTCGGGTTCCAGATGAACGTCGCCACCGAGTTGAACGTGATCGACGGCGGCGGCGCCCCCGCAACGATCAGCTTTGGCGGGACCGTCCCCATGGTGTTGGACACCACGCCGACCAACTTGGGAGCGGAGGCCTCGTTCGAGTTGCGCAACGGCGAACTCGATCTGCAAGGGACCGACACGCTCGATGGCCACCCCATCGCCGTGGCCGGCGGAACGCTTACGACGGAAGGCTCGGCCGCCCTGGGCGCGTCGGGCGTGATTCTCTCCGGCGGCACGCTGAAGGTCAGCCCGGCCGGCGCGGTTGCCGGAGCACTGCCTACGACCAACCTTCAGTTGCAACTCGACGCCAGCGCCCTGGCGCTTGCCGACGGGGCGTCGGTGGCCGTCTGGCCTGACCAAACGGCCAACCTCTTCGACGCCACGCAGGCGCTGGTCGACTTGCAGCCGACCTATGTGGCCGCCAGCGCTGAGCTGAACGGTCAGCCGGCCGTACGGTTCGACGGGGCCGACGATACGCTCTCCCTGGGCGACCTCAGCGCGAGTTTCCCCAGCGAAGCCACTTTGTATATCGTGACCACGCTGAACAACGACTACAATTACAACCTGTTCGCGACCACGCTCAATGATCAGTGGTGGCGGCACGGTCCGGACACCATGGCTTATCCGGGCGTATTTCGCGGCTCGCGTGTTAACGCTTACACCTCCATGCCCGCCAGCGGTTCGCACGTCTTTGCGGTCGAGAGTACGGCGGCCAGTTGGGAGATGCACCTCGACGGCGCCTCCCGAGGCGTCGCGACCGGTAATTATTCCGCCGGCGACAACTACCAGATCAGTGCACAGGACTGGGTTGGCGCTCCCGATCAAGTCCTCAACGGCGATATCGCCGAGATCCTGATCTACAGCAGTGTGCTCTCCGTGGCCGATCGCAATGCGGTGGGCTACTATTTGGCTGACAAGTACGGCCTCGACACGGATTACTACGGTGACGTGGCGCTGGACCTGGGCGGTACGGACGTGACGGTCAAGGCCAATTCGACCCTCTCACTGGTGGCGCCTAGCACGGACATCGGCCACCTGACCCTGGAATTCGGCGTGTTGACGGTCACCGGAGGCCACCTTGGAACGACCTTCGACGGCACCACGATCGCCGCCGGGGCCACCTCGGTCGGATTGAATACGCAGTCGCCCGTCCAGCTTGGCGCCCTCGACGTGCAGACCGTTCGGGACGTGACCGTCTCGAAGAGCGGCCCGGCCGACTTGGTCCTCACCGCGGCCAACCTGGGCGCCGGCGGTATTCCCGCCAACGTCACCTTCGACGTGCAACAGGGCGCTTTGGTCGGCGTACACGGGTCGAACCCGTTCGACCAGGCCTCGATCAACCTCAGCGGCGGTGATCTCGTCCTGGCCGGGGCGGTCTCCGCCACGCCGGTGACCTACGACAACGCCTTGACCGTCTCGGCCAACAGCACGATTACGGCCGGGCCGGCCGACACCGGCACCACCGACGTGCCCGTCACCTTGGGCGGAGCCCACGACCTGACCGTCGACGTCGCCTTGACGTTGCGGTCGCAGGCCAATTATAGCCTCGACGTGGCCCGAGAGCTCAGCGGTTCCGGCTCGGTCACGGTCAGCGAAGGGAACGTGTCCCTTTCGGCCGGCGGTACGCTGCCGAGCCTGCGCGTTGCGGGCGGGCAACTCAACACCGAAGGCAGCGATTTGACGGTCGACGCCTTCCGGATTGACGCCGGCGCCACCGCAGACACGGGGGGCAATCCGGTGACCGTCAACAACGAACTCCGGTTCAATGAGACGACCTTCTACGCGGATCTGGGCGATCCGGGCGCCGAGCCGCCCGTCGCCGCTACTCCGCTGATCGTGGGCGGTGCGGATCTGATGGCCCCCGCCGGCGCCGACGTCGTACTGAACGGCGGCACCGTGACGATCATTGGTCCGGGCGGCATTCCGCCCAATCCCCAGGCCTACTACTCGTTCGACGACCCGGCCAATCTCGGCAACGACGACAGCGGTAATGGTCACACGGCCGACCTGGCCGGCGGCGTGGCTGCCTATGAGGATGATCCTCTGG
>CAYYOX010000089.1:0-7259 GCA_964473065.1 uncultured Planctomycetaceae bacterium
ATGCTCGGAGCCAGTCCCCATTTTCCACTCCGCAAAACCGACTTTGCAGATCTCCTGTTTTTCGGGCGACTTGACTATTGCTTACCTTTCAGGTAGGGTAAATGAGACGGTTCACCTTATCGAGCCTCCTCATCCTTACCCTCGTCGGCATACTTTCTTGCCGCCAGCGGAGGTTTCGTTCGATCACGATTCGATACGACGTGCCATGAGAAAGTTACGAAGACGGTTGCTTGGCGGTGGCTGTGCAGCTACGGTCTGCCGCTGGGCCGTCCTTTTCTGGTTGGCCGCGACGGTCATTCCGGCAACGGTCCCGTTCGGCTATGCGGATGAGCCGTCCGCATCGCAGAGCGAGGCCCGGGCCCTAAGAGAGGAGACGCTCGATGTGGCCCGTCGGCTGGTCCAGCGGTTTCCCCGCGACAGTAAAGCGGTCGGCTTGTTGGGGATGGTCTACAGCAGCCAGGGCAACGCGACCGAGGCCGTCGTGCAATGGAAGCGGTGCGTGAAGCTGAATCCCCGCCGAGCCGACATCTACAATTGCCTGGCGACGGTTGCCCTGCAACGGGGCAATAATGACGAGGCTATTGCGCTGTGGCGCAAGGCGATGCAAATCGATCCCCGCATGGATATGGCCTACGATCGGATGGCCAAGGCCTTGATGCATGCCGGAAAAACTCGCGAGGCGATCGACCTTCTTCAAAAGCACGTGTCGTTCAATGAGCGGGCCCACTTGAGCCATTACTGGCTTGGTCAGGCTTACTTGCAATCGAAGGAGTACGAGAAGGCCAAGAAACACTATCTGGCCGCCGTCGCGCTGAAGCCGGATTTCTATTCCGCCTACTACGGGCTGGTGAAGAGCGCTTCCCGGCAAGGAGACTCCCAAGCGGCCGCCGAGTATCGCAAACAGTTCGCTCGATTGAAGGCCGAGGACCAACAGATCCAACACGGCGAGCGGCAGGTCTATGAGGACACACAAGACCTCCGGCAAGCGTTGGCACGCACCTATACGGATGCCGGGCAGATTTACCACAACCACGACTACCTATGGCAAGCCGAAAAGCGTTGGAAGAAAGCCGCGGCGACGGATCCCGCGAACATCGTCTGCCGGCAACGGCTGGCCGCGTTCTATCAGAAAAGCAAACGACCGGAAGAGACCCTCGAGATGTTCAAGGAACTGATCGCTCTTCAGCCGAAGAAAACGAGCTACTACTTGAACTTGGGTGTAACGCATGTCCGCCTGAAAAACTTCGCGGCCGCTGAGAAGGCTTTTCAGAGAATCTGCGAACTTGATCCGGAGAGTTCCACCGGACTGCTTTCTCTGGCCCAACTCTTCTTGCAACAGAACACGCGGCTAAAGGAGGCGCAGGAACTGGCCGAGAAGGCCGTCGAACTCAGTCCGACCGCCCCGAACTATTTCGTCCTGAGTTGGGCCTGCCATAAGAACGGCGATCTGCCGAAGGCCCGTGCCGCGATCCAAGAGGCGCTCAAGCAGGATCCTGACAACGCTCAATACAAGCAACTGCAACAACTGCTCCGCAAGAAACCATGATACGCTGTCGTCTGAACCGAATGATCTCGCCGGCCTCCGTTCTGACGGCCGTCGTGATTTGCCTGACGGGCCTGCCTCCGGCCGAGGCCCAGTGCCCGATCCAACTTCACGAAGTGACCGAGGAGACGGGAATCGACTTTCGGCACTACGACGGCAGTTCCGGGCGGCGATACCTTATCGAGGCGGTCAGTGCCGGGTTGGCCCTGTTCGATTACGACGGCGACGGCGACGAGGATATCTATTTCCTCAACGGGGCCCCGATGCAAGGCGCGACGGTCAAAACAACACCAACCAATGTGCTCTATCGTAACGACGGCGGATGGAAGTTCACCGACGTGACCGCCAAGGCCGGCGTGGGCGATACCGGGTTCGGCCTGGGAGTCGCGGCCGCCGATTACGACAACGACGGCGATCTGGATCTGTACGTCAACAATTACGGCCCCAATGTCATGTATCGCAACAACGGCGACGGGACCTTCACCGACGTCACCAAAGAAACCGGCACGGCCAACGGCGATCAGGTGGGGGCCGGGGTCTGTTTCCTCGATATGGACCAAGACGGAGATCTTGACCTGCTGGCCGCCAACTACATCGAGTTCTCCTACGACACGCACGTTTTCCGGTCCAGCCAAGGCATTCCCAAGTACTCCGGCCCCAGGGATTATCCGCCCACGCCCGATAACCTCTTTCGCAACAACGGCGACGGCACGTTCACCGAAGTCAGCCGAGAGGCCGGCTTGGCCGAGAGTGCCGGAACCGGCATGGGAACGATCGCCTGCGACTACGACAACGACGGCGATACGGATCTCTACATTGCCAACGACGTGATGCCCAACTTCCTCCACCAAAACAACGGCGCCGGGAAGTTCGAGGACGTGGCCCTGGTCGCTGGCGTCGGCTACGACCTGCACGGTGATGCGCAAGGTAGCATGGGCGTCGACTGCGGCGACTACGACGGCGACGGACTGATCGATTTCCACGTGACCTCTTACCAACGCGAACTGGCCAGCCTCTATAAGAACCTTGGCGACGGATTCTTCGAAGACGTCACCCTCCTGACCGGAGCCGGCCAAGGAACGCTACCCCACGTTACCTGGGGCAGCGGGCTGGTCGATTTCGATAACGACGGCGACCGCGACCTGTTCATCGCCTGCGGGCATATCCAGGACAGGATCGAATCCTACGACGATACTGCCAGCTACCACGCGCGAAACGTCCTGCTGATGAACACGGGCGACGGGCGGTTCGTGAACGTTTCGGACCAATGCGGCAATGGGTTGGCCGTGAAACTCAGCAGCCGGGGCACCGCTTTTGACGACCTGGACAACGACGGGGATCTTGACGTGGTGATCCTCAACATCCGCCAAAAACCGACCATCCTCCGCAACGATTCCAAGACCGGCAATCACTGGATCCAAGTCCGATTGCGCGGCAATCGCACCAATCGCGACGGCGTCGGGGCTCACGTAAAAGTCGTTGCCGGAGATCTGACCCAAGTCGACGAGGTGCACAGCGGACGCGGATACCAGAGCCATTACGGCATGCGGCTGCACTTCGGGCTGGGGAAACGCAAGAAGGTAGACCGGATCGAGGTCCGCTGGATCGGCGGCGAAACTGACACCTTTCGCGACGTGCCCGTCGACCGGCTGATCACAATCACCGAGGGGGCCAAGAGCCCTCGAATCGGCCCGGCACGGAAATAAGGTCCCCGGTCCGTCAATTTTTCGCCAAAACAACCTGACGCTCTTGACTCGCGGCATGGCGAGACAATTGGCGCGACCAAGCGGATTAATCGGGACGATCTACGAGTGTGCCGCCGATCCCCCGGACAGCAGTCCGGGGGCTTTTTTGATTACCGCTTGCGACTTCCTGCCTACTGCTTACTGCTTTCCATATACTCTCGATACTTTTGATCGAGTTGGGCATAGGGCGTTTCGGTCAGTCGGACCAGGGTTTGGCGGTTGTCGGCCGCTTCGTAGACGGCGGTGAGATAGGCGACCAGGGCGTCGCGGTATCGGCCGTCTTCGTAGTGGACCAGGAAATGGGTCAGCCCGGCCGCCTGGCTGTAGAGCGTGGCAATCCGCTCGTCGGTCTGCAGCTTCTCCATGCCGTAGCCGGTCAGCTCGTCCAGCGGCACGTAGAAATCGTCGTGCAACAGCCGGTAGCGTGCGGCGTGGATCCGCTGGTCGTCCAGCCCGCCGAGCACATGATAGCCGTCCTCTTCCCGCAGCGACTCCATATACAGGGCGATCCCCTCGACGATCCAGAAGTTAGCCCGCTCGCCCACGCTGAGCGCGACCGGTCGCGACTGGTGGAACAACTGATGGGTCGCTTCGTGGTAGAGGGTCCGATCCTCGTAGCCTTCGCCGGCAAAGAAATAGGCCCGCTGGGTCGATTGATAGTAGACGCCGATCGAGATTTCGATATTCGACATCACGGCCCGCAGCGAGCGGTTGTAGTCCTCCCGATCGCGGAAGAAGACCACGCGGAAGCGGGGCATTCGCGCCCCTCGGCCGCGCGACCGGCCGTCGAACATGGCCTGCAGTTGGGATTCGCTGGCGTAGTAGCGGACAAAGAGTTGCTTCCAGAGCGTGAAGAGCTTTTCCAGTTTCACGCCCAACGTCACGCCGGCCTCGAGGCTATGATTCGTGCGCACAGCGTAGTGTTCCGTCTCGACCAGCCAGCCGGCTTCGATGTCCTGGTGACGCCGGGCGTCTTCCTCGGACGTGATCCAGCGTCCTCGGTCGAAGCGTTGGCCCTCTTCGTAGCGTTTCACGTGCGCTTTGGGTAGCCAGCCGAACTCGTCGTGCCAAACCATCCCCTGCCGCAACATGCGGGCTTCGAAGGCCGTCTGCCAGCGGTTGCGGAACTTCGGGTATCCCAACAGCCGCCGGGCGCCATCGTGATCCGGATCGACGCGCAAGGTGGCCAGTACCAACTCGAACGCCAGCGAGGCGCGTTGAGTTCGTGCGGCACGCCGGGCCATGTCGAACAGGGCGTCGGACTGGTCGTGCTTCAAGCGGGCGATCCGCTCGTGCCACTTGGCCACCGGTTTCGACGCATCGCCCGGCGCTTTCTTCCGGCCGATTTCCCGGGCAAGCACCGGCACGTAGAGCTTGTACGGATCGCGGGGCGGGCCGAGCAATCGCCGCGTCGCTTGGGCCTGCTCGTCCAGCCCTTGCTCATCACACGATTCGGCCAATCGCTCGATAGCCGCCGCCTGCCGCGAGAGCAACAGCCGAGCCGACCGGTAAAGGTCGTCCGCTTTAACTAAGTCGGGCAGGGCTATGGTGAGTAGAAGAAAGATGCCTACCACAGAGAGCACAGAGGACACAGAGAAAGAAGGAATAGGATAAAGGTCACGGCGGCGCATGCGTTGCCCATTGAGAGCCGGAATATCCAAGTTGGATTGTCGATGTCGCATCGATATTTCCGTTGAAGGGCGATTCACTTGCAGGAGGCGACTCCTGTCGCCGATCGAGGCAGAGAAACTGCCAATCGGCGACTACAGATTCGAATTCCCAGGAGGCACGTTAGAGGTTACTCCTTTATTCTACCATGCAAGTGCGACCGCGCAACAGAAACCCCCGGCAGAACCGGGGGTTTCTGGGAAAAACGGGCGGCCATATCGCGACTACTGCTCTTCCTTGTCGAAGGCGGCGTCGAAGGCGACCTGGCTGGGCTGGAAATCTACCTGACGGACGAACTCGCAGGCCTCGCGGGCGCCGTGGTCGCGGTCCATGCCGCAGTCTTCCCACTCGACCGACAAGGGCCCGTCGTAGCCGATGTCGTTCAGCGCCCGAATGATCTCCTCGAAGTTCACCCCGCCGTGCCCCAGCGAGCGGAAGTCCCAACCGCGGCGGTGGTCGCCGAAGTTCAGGTGGCTGGCCAGGATCCCGCTGCGTCCGTCGAGCGTGACGATGGCGTCTTTCATGTGGACGTGGTAGATCCGATCGCCGAACGCGCGGATAAACTCGACCGGGTCGACGCCTTGCCAGATCAGGTGGCTGGGGTCGAAGTTGAAACCGAACTCCTCGCGACCGCCCAAGGCCTCCAGCGCCCGCTCGGCCGTGTGGAGGTCGAACGCGATTTCCGTGGGATGCACTTCCAGGGCGAACTTGACGCCGCACTCGCCGAACACGTCGAGGATCGGGTTGAATCGCTCGGCCAACAGCTTGTACCCGTCGTCGATCATCTCGGGCGAGACAGGCGGGAAGGAGTACAACAGGTGCCAGATGCTCGATCCGGTGAACCCGTTGACCACGCCCACGCCCAGCTTCTGGGCAGCGCGGGCCGTGTTGATCATCTCCTCGGACGCCCGGGCGTTCACGCCGGCCGGATCGCCGTCACCCCAAACGTACGGCGGCAAGATGGTCTGGTGTCGCCCATCGATGTTGTCCAGCACGGCCTGACCGACCAGATGGGCGCTGATGGCAAAGACTTGCAGGTCGTGGCTATCGAGCAGTTCTCGTTTCTTCGAGCAGTAGTCGTCCTCGGCCAGGGCCTTGTCGACCTCGAAGTGGTCGCCCCAGCAGGCCAACTCGAGCCCGTCGTAACCATACTCGCTGAACTTCTGTGCCAACTCCGCCAGCGACAGATCGGCCCATTGGCCGGTAAACATCGTGACCGGTCGTGCCATGTCAAACTCCCTTTGTGTTATGTACAGGCTGTTGGTTTCCCCGGAATAGGTAGAGCCCCATTGTGACAAATCCACCACGGAGTGCAACCGGGGGCGGTGGTAGTGGATAGTGGTTGGTGGTTAGTGGATAGTGTTTTTTGGGCTGCTTTACGATCCCCCCGGGCGTGCTATAATTGGGTGTGACATGTTCCGATTGCGGCCAACTTCCCCGTTTAGCCGTCGCCGGAACGGCGATGAGACGTTTAGCCGTCGCCGGAACGGCGATGAGAACAGGAACTTGCCCCTCATCGCCGTTCCGGCGACGGCTAAACGGTCACCGCGGCACCCCACATAACCCAGGATAACCGATGCAAATTCGCCAGATTCAAACGGCCCTGTTGGTTCTCATTTTCACGCTCGGCTGGGTCCTCTCGGCCGAGGCGGGGCGGGTTCAGTTGGAATTGGTCGGCGAGTCGCAGGGCTCGGCCATGGCCTTTCAGGGGTGGGCCCGCGCGCTCAACGAGGCGGGCATTCGCAACGTGCGGATGCGCTCGGCCAAGGCGACCGACGGCGTGCGCATCGAGATCCGCGGCAGTGACGAGAGTCCCGTCTATTTGGTCACCGGCATCGTCCGCTCGCCAGATGAATTGCTACTGCCCGGCGGACGCTATTCGCGGCGGGACGTGAAACGGCTAGCCCAATGGCTGGACGATCTGGCCGAGCATGGTCCGGCCGAATTGCGCCCGCCGACCGGGGCCTTCGGTTTGACGGGCGAGCAGTTCAAAGCGATTCACGAACAATTGGCCGCGACGGTCGACTTCTCGACCCAAGACGTTTCGCGCGACAAGGTGGTCGAGCGGATCGGCCGCGAGCTCAGCGTGCCGCTGCAACTGGACGCCAAGGCAATCAAGTTGCTCAGCACCGACAAGGTGGCCGAAGAACTCTCGGGCCTATCGGCAGGCACGGTCTTGGCCTACGTGCTTCGCCCGATGGGGTTGTGCCTTCGGCCGAACCCGACAGCCGGAAACATGGGATTGGCGGTGGTCAAATCGCAACCCGAAGTCGAGCTCTGGCCGGTCGGCTGGGAACCGGACA
>CAYYOX010000089.1:7359-12640 GCA_964473065.1 uncultured Planctomycetaceae bacterium
GTGGTCAAATCGCAACCCGAAGTCGAGCTCTGGCCGGTCGGCTGGGAACCGGACAAGCCGCGTCGCGACGTGCTGCCGGCCCTGTTCGAGATGCACAACATCAACATCCAGCGCGTGACGGCCGAGAGGGCGATGGCGGCCATTGCCAAGCAACTCGACACGCCGATCCTGCTGGACCACAACGCCCTGGCCCGACACGGCATCGACCCGAGCACCGTGGCGGTCAATCATCCCCGCAAGCGAACGACCTACAGCATCGCGCTGCGGAAGGTCCTCTTCCAAGCGCGGCTGAAAAGCGAGCTTCGCCTGGACGAAGCCGGCCGGGCGTTCTTTTGGGTCACTACGGTGAAGCAGTAGGAGTCAAGCAGAGTCGTGCCGCTTACTGTTGCGGAAAATCTCTCAGCATCTCCTGCTGCATTTCAATTATGTCGGGAGCCGCAGCCAGACCAACAAAAAGGATAACGGCGCCCAGGAGGAGGTTTACGATGAAGCACGCCGTCCAGATGAGCATGATCTTCTGGATGTTCCATTCGGCGGACTTGATCCATCCGTAGACAAACGTGACCAGCGGCCCGATGCCACAGAGGACGGTCAAAACAATGCAAACAACCCCCATCGTGACCTCGTTATTCTGAAACATCTTGACCAGCACCAGGATCAAGCAGACCAGCGAAACGATCCCGCTAGCGACCAACAGCAACCAAACTAGAGGCAATAGAATCATCGTCGACTCTCCCATATCAGAAGAAACGTTCGTGCTTGTCGCACCGTGCGACAAGCCGTTGCGGCAATATATCGCTTCCGGGGAAGGTTGAGAACCCACGAATTGCCAGAAAACCGAAAAAAGCCTATTTGCCGAGCGAGATGGTGCCTTCGGTGGGGCTGCTGGCGGTGGCGTAGAGCTTTTTGGGGATGCGGCCGGCTTGGTAGGCTAGGCGTCCGGATTGGGCGGCCAGCCGCATGGCTTGGGCCATCCGCAGCGGGTCGTCGGCATGGGCGATGCCCGTGTTCAGGAGCACCCCGTCGACGCCCAGTTCCATGGCTGCGGTTACGTCGCTGGCCGTCCCCACGCCCGCGTCGACGATCACCGGATAGTCGGGATCGCCCTCTTTGAGATACTCCAGGCAGATGCGGATGGCGTTGGGGTTCAGCACGCCTTGGCCGGAGCCGATGGGGCTGCCGGCCGGCATCACGCTGGTCGCGCCCGCCTCTTTCAGCCGCTTGGCCGTCACCGGGTCGTCGGAGGTGTAGACCAGGACCTGAAAACCCTCGCCCACCAACTGCTCGGTCGCCTGCAAGGTGGCCATCGGGTCGGGCAGCAGGGTCCGCGTGTCGCCGAGCACTTCGAGCTTGACCCAATCGGCGCCGGGGTTCTCCATCTGCGAGAGGATCTCGCGTCCCAGCCGGGCCACCCGAACGGCATCCTCGGCCGTGAAACAGCCGGCCGTGTTGGGTAGGATCGTGTAGCGGTCGGTGTCGATGAAGTCCAACAGGTTCTTGCCCTCGGCGTCGATCAACCGCTCGCGGCGCACGGCCACGGTCAGGCATTCGGCCTCGGCGACCTGAAGGGCCTGGCTCATTAACTCGTAGCTGGCGTACTTGCCCGTGCCGACGATCAGCCGGCTGGTAAAGGTATGCGAGCCGATCCGCAGCGGTTTATCCGACGTTTGGTCCGTACTCACCGAGTTAGCCTCCTCCGACCAGGGTAACGATTTCCAACCGATCGCCTTCACCGAGGCGATGCTCGTGATGACGATTCTTCGGCACCAGTTCCAGGTTGACCTCGACCGCCACATGCCGGTCGGCCAGACCTAACTCGTCGAGCAGTTTGGCCACGGTCATGCCGTCGGCAACTTGACGGGCATTGTCATTGACAAGGATTTCCACGGCCCTACTCTTCAACGGCCGGGGGCGCCATGGCGCGGAATGGGGTCTTGCCCAGCGGGACCAACTGGGCGGGCGGCTGGACTCGACCGGCAGCGTAGGCGCCCTTGTTCCAGGGAATCACGTAGGCCGCCAGTTGACCGCTGGTCACCTCGGACACGTAGACGGCAGCCACGCTCGGTTGCTGTCGGCTCGCGCCGCGACGCAAATTGACCATGCCCGTGGCCATTAGATATTGGGGATTCTTCGACGGGTTCACCTCCAGGTCACCCAGCACATTGTACCGGAAGAAGGCCGTGAATCCGTTACCCTGCCTCCCCATGACAACGGCCGTCAGGTCGCCGGTGAGAAAGTCGAGGAAGTAGACCGCCTCGACCTCCTCGTCGACCGGTCCGGTGGCCATGGCAAAGCTCTTGCTACGGTCGGTTGCCACCGCATGTAGCGGCGTTTGCGGCCACATACCGCCCAGGATCAACCCGCCGAGCAAACCGATTCCCAACCAGGCAATTCGACTAGACACGAAACGAAACATGACGCGGCCTCCTCTTTCAGTTCCCAGGCGGGACTAGACCGGCACACCCAGTCCGTGCGCGGACCTTTCCAAGCACCAATGACAATACGCATCGTACTGGGTTTGGGCCGAGAGTTCCAGCCCGCGTTACGTCTGCCCAGGTTATCTGGCGTAGACCGGTCGGCGTCCGGGCCGTTTCCGTTTGCTTGTGCCGCCGTTCTCGCTGAGCACACGCTGGGCCTTGGCCAGATCGTTGACCCGAATCACGGCCAGGACACCACCTCTGACCTTGCCCGAGCCGTCGAAGGCACTGTAGGCGTAGTCGATATTCAGGTGTTCCGACGCCAAGCGCTCACACGTCTTGCGAAAACCTCCCAATTGGCTTGGCACTTCGACCAACAAGACATCGGTCGTCTCGAAGCGGAGTCCGGATTTTTTGAGGACTCCGATGGCGGCCTCGAAATTCTCGGGGACAAACCTGAGCGTACCCCGTTCTCCCGAATCCATCACCACCAACGCCTGGAGGTTGACCTTCTCCTTGTTCAAGGTGTCCAAGAGCGTCGCCAGTCTTCCCGGTTTGTTGACTAACATGACCGAAATTTGCTTGGCCGTGCGCATAGTGTCCTTCCTTTCTCACGTCTTAGGGAAAGCAGAAAGATGAAAATCCTGAGAGTTTCATTGCTTGAAGAGTCTCCACCAAGATCCTAGCACTCGCCGCTCGATAATCAAACCCCAGCCGTAAGCCTCGGGAAAAACACTGTTCGACATTCCTGCACCTTCGGCATACAGATTCACGACACCCCCCCGTGGCGGGAGGTTGCCGGCATGTCGCGTGGTGGGAAAATCACGGGCGAGAACGTTTTCGGGGAACTATTCCACCGAGAGAAACGTCCCACAGAGTAGGAATGTCCCCAGTAGGTTGGATTCCAAATAGCGTTTTGTAATTTGGAGAATTTACGCAGGGTGGGTTGAGAGGGTAATGACGAAGCACGAATGACGAAAAAAACAAGCGTCATTCGTCATTCGGATTTAGTCATTTGTTGTTGCGGTCCCCATAGGAGGCAAGACCATGTTCCGTTCAGCAATTCGATTGTTTCTGGCAGTTCTCGCGTTCACAGTTCCGGCCATCGCTTGCGGCCAAGGGCTGTTGGTGGTCGAAGCCCGCGACCAGCACGTCCGTCTGCCGCGTCCGATCGTGATCCATCGCCCGCGACGGACACCGCCGCCGGCAACCTACAAGATCCAGGAGCTTTCCATCCAGGCCCGGCTGATCGATCAGGTGGCTCAGGTGCAGGTTTCGCAATCGTTCGTGAACACGGGCAGCCGGCAGCTCGAGGTGTCGTTCGTGTTTCCGCTGCCTTACGACGGGGCCGTGGAGCGGATGACCCTGCTGGTCGACGGCAAGGAGTACCCGGCCAAGCTCTTGGGGGCCGACGAGGCCCGGCGTTTGTACGAAGCGATCGTCCGCAAGAACAAGGACCCGGCGCTGTTGGAGTGGATGGGTACGGGCCTGTTCAAGACGAGCGTGTTTCCCGTCCCGCCCGGGGCCAAGCGGACCGTCTCGCTTCGCTACACGCAAATGTGTCGTCAACAGCAGGGGCTGACCGACTTCCTCTTTCCGCTGAGCACGGCCAAGTATACCAGCCATGCGGTCGAAAAGGTCGAGATCCGCGTGACCATCGAGAGCCAGATCGACATCAAGAACATCTATAGCCCCTCGCACGCGGTTCAGATCGAACGGCCCGACGACCGTCACGCCACGATCACCTATACGGCCGAGAACCAGATTCCCACGTCCGACTTCCGTCTGCTGTACGACGTGGGCAAGGGGCAAGTCAGCACGCGCGTGTTGAGCTATCGACCCGAGGACGACAAGGACGGCTATTTTCTGTTGCTGGCCAGCCCCAAGATCGAGGCCTCCGAGGGGCAGCGTCCGAAGAAGACGGTCGTCTTCGTGGTGGATCGCTCGGGCAGCATGAGCGGCAAGAAGATCGAACAGGCTCGCGGCGCGGCCAAGTTTGTTCTGAACAACCTCCGCGAAGGCGATCTGTTCAACATCGTGGCCTACGACAGCGAGATTCAGACGTTTCGGCCCGAATTGCAGCGATTCGACGAGGAAACGCGCAAGGCGGCCTTGGGGTTCATCGAGGGCGTCTATGCCGGCGGGAGCACAAACATCGACGGGGCGTTGAAGGCGGCCCTGGGGATGTTGCAAGACTCCGATCGGCCCAACTACGTGATCTTCCTGACCGATGGGCTGCCCACGGCCGGTGAGACTAATGAAATGAAGATCGTGGCCGCCGCCAAGGAAGCGAATCGAGTGCGCGCCCGGGTGTTCTCGTTCGGCGTGGGCTACGATGTGAACAGCCGGCTGCTGGACAAGCTGGTCCGCGAGAACTTCGGGCAGAGCGAATACGTCCGCCCCAACGAAGACATCGAGAAGCGCGTGAGCCGACTGTATAGCCGCATCGAATCGCCCGTGATGACCGACGTCAAGCTCGAGTTCGTCTTCGATCAGCTCAATACGGAGGAAGGCTCACCGATCAATCGGGTCTATCCGAAGGACTCGTTCGATCTGTTTGCCGGCGAGCAACTGGTGGTGGTCGGACGCTACAAGAAGAGCGGCGCGGCCAAGGTCATCGTGCAAGGCATGATCGGCGGCCAGTCCCAAAAGCTCGACTTCCCCGCCACGTTGGCCGAAAAGAGCCCCGACCAGACCCAGGCCTTCATCGAGAAGCTTTGGGCCTTGCGCCGCGTGGGTGAAATCCTCGATGAACTGGACCTTAGCGGCAAGAATGAGGAACTGGTCAAGGAACTGGTCGTGCTGTCGAAGCGGCACGGGATCCTCACGCCCTACACCTCGTTCATGGCCGACGAGAACACCAA
>CAYYOX010000089.1:12740-14809 GCA_964473065.1 uncultured Planctomycetaceae bacterium
GGGCGGCCGGGCAATCGGTCCGTACGATCGGCAACCGCACGTTCTACCGCCGCGAGGGCCGTTGGATCGATTCGGTGGTCACCGAAGAACAGGAAAAGCAGGCCCGGCGGATCAAGCAGTTCAGCGACGAATACTTCGATCTGGCCCGCCGCCACGGCCCCAATATGGCCCAATATATGGTCTTCGACGAGCCGGTTCTGCTGAATTTGGCCGGTCAGACGATTTTGATCGAACCCTAGGGCGACCCGTTGCGTAGAGGTTATTAAGGCCGGGCTTAGTCACTCCGGCCCCAACCAAGCGGCACGATCTCCGCAGGGGGCGACCGGTCTCACATCGAGACGGTCGCCCCTATTTTTTTCTTGTTGATTTTTCATGGGCAGCTTGCCCGACTAGCGGCTTGCGGCTTTGCACGCTATCATGGGCATCGGGCCAGAATAGCTGCAAGCTGGTTGGCAATTCTCGGTGAAAAACATAACGCGACACGTTACAAAGCCGCAAGCGGCTGTTCGGTAAAAAAGGAGCAGAACTATTATTGCACGAAAAACAGTTCTACTCCCTTTGTCAACGAGTTAGATGTTTGAATGAAGAAAGGACTACTTCGTATGTCAACTCAAGAGAAAGCAACTTGGGCCACCAAAGGTGAAATGTATACCATGGCAGCAGCCGTTCTCACTTTGGTAATGATTTCGCAGATATCCGTAGTCACGGAGAATAAGTGGCTTCAGATGGGTGCACTCGCGTTAGTGATGGTGACCCAGATAATCTGTGGTGTCACTGGCATAAGAGCAAAGGGTATCTTTGGGGCAGGCCGTGATTAGTGATTGACGGGAAGCCCCGGGGCGAGAAAGGGGTCAGAACTACTTGTTGGACGAAAAACAGTTCTGCCCCTTTGTCATAGCAGGGCGTCGAACGGTGTCCTTGGACGGGTCAAAAGGAGCGATTGCCAGGCAATTCTATGCTTGCCGACCGAAGTCTGTCAAGGATCACGGCAAGAGGAAAAAGGACTATACGTGGCGGGATGTTGAGCCAATGATGGTCGCGCAGAGGCGCAAAGACGCCGAGAAGAGGGGAAGAAAAGGCCCGCGTCTCGGGGTTGGAGCTACTTGACAATCCTTGTTCAATCGGTGAGAAAGGGGGTGGAATCATTTGTTGGACGGAAAACAGTTCTGACCCCTTTGTCACCTACAGTTGGGCTAGAAGACAGCATGTGTTACGGAGTCTATATTTCGACAGACAGTGCCGAAAACCTAGCCGGGCACAATTCCGATCTCGTTCGGTTTGAGAAGGTGACATCCCCCGATTCTGATCCCTGTATCTCCCTTCTTGATTTCCTGAACATATGGTATGTCGGATCAAAGTCCGGATGCAGTTGCACCTTTCGGCACTTCCACTCTTCGGCCGTCGAACTCGGGTTCTCCGAACCCGAGGATTGGTATGAGGAGGAACAAGATGATATTGATGCAACCCGCAAGTTGTACAGGACCCTCAGCTTCCTCCTTTCCTCGGGCCACCAACTTGATTTGCTGGACCGGTGGGAAGGATCTCAACCCGAAGATATCACGACGCTCGATGTCTCGCTCGATGACGTTTCGGAGAGAGCATTCCGCATGTTCGAGGATCATAAGTTTAGATTGAAGAAAGGGTGAGAAAGGGGGGCAGAACTATTTGTTGGACGAAAACGAGTGAAAAAGGGGTCAGAACTATTTGTTGTACGAAAAACAGTTCTGACCCCTTTCTCACTGACCCCTTTCTCACTGAAAAGGCCCCGCGTGTCGGGGCTGGAGCTACTTGACAATCCTTGTTCTATCTGGGCTATTGGTTGTTACGGCGTTGGGGCTATCGACGCCACCACGGGGCTTGTCCCCGTGGAGCGATGATTGACCACTAGCATGGTCCGTTTTCCCAGCGTTTTTCGCCAATCTGGTCCGCCCCTTAGTGGCCAATCATCGTTCCACCGGGACAAGCCCGGTGGTGACGGACGAAGCGTTTACAGGTTGAGTATCCAGGATGAGCCATGGCCGTGAACTCTGATTTACTGAGCCCTGAATTGCTGGCTAAGCTTCAGCGGA
>CAYYOX010000090.1:0-1227 GCA_964473065.1 uncultured Planctomycetaceae bacterium
GACGGTAAGGCCGGAGTATATCAACTCGAAATTATCTTCCGTGAGTCACCCGACGCCAACCTCGGCAAACCACCCCAGGTTTGGTCGGCCGTCCGGGACATCACTGTACCCGAAACACGCGACGGACCCACCGACGAACCGATCGACCTGGGCACGCTGGAACTGAAGCCCGAAGATCGGCCGTCCAAACAGAGCGGCCTGTTTATCATACAGTGAGCGGCGACTATCAATTCAGGGGAATGAGCGATCCTCTTTCGTGATAGGATTCCCGTTCTTCGCCCTCGGGCCGTTAATCACGGCCCTGCCAAACCTCGTTCCTGGAGGTATTGGTGGAAGACTTGTTGGGAGCGGCTGTGGGGGGATAGGTCGAAATGGACTTCGATCGTGCGGCCGTGGTCTCGCCACCATTGACGGCCGGGCTTGGTTTCGATCAGGTCCAGGATCGTGCGGGCATGTTGAAAGCGGGCCGGGAGGTGTGGTCGGAGTTCCTTGGGTATCGGGCCGTCGAAGCCGAATCGGGGCCAGGTGTAGTATCCGTTCTCGTCGGCGCGGCGGCCGGCCAGCGTCTCGATCCGAGCGATGCCCAGACGGCGGGCGTTTTCGATTTGCCGGTGGAAGATCTTCAGCCCCAGTCCTTTGCGTTGCAAGCGCTTGGCGTGAACGTGGAAACGGTCGTTGACAATCACCAGCCGGTCGTCGACGCGGCGAACGATCTGAATCGTGCGATAGTGGGCAGCGACCGGGTCGCTCGTGTCCAGATAGAGTCCGTCATGGTAGGTGCCTACGTGGACATGGGCCGCATCGGGCGCGCCGGCCAAACCGGCATAATGCCGCGGTGCGAGCTCGTGGTCGAAGAGCCGCTCGGCGATCCGCTCGATCGCCCGTTCTTCCCGCCAGTAGAAGAAGACCTCGGCCCGGCTGCGTAGTGGCGACGGCATCCGTAAAGTCCATTCCGCTGGGGTGCAAAACATCGGCAAGTGGAGAAGCTACCCCGAGTTTACCAATCAGCGGTGACAACATGCTGTCACCCCGGCACGAATTGACCGCAAGAAAGTGTTCGGGGGGTGACAACTGCTTGTCACTCCATCGGGCGCTTTTTGCTGAACGGACGGCGCGTCGCTGCTTTAGACGAGCGGCAGTTGAGAATTTACCAAATAGGCGGGTCGTTTGTGAGCGGCGAGGCACTAGCCGCCGGTGTGTTCGTGGTCGTCCCCGCCACGCGAAGCC
>CAYYOX010000090.1:1237-7680 GCA_964473065.1 uncultured Planctomycetaceae bacterium
ACACATCAGGGGTGAAAGCAGCCACTCATCCCGGTGTGAATTGGCGGCAAGATAGTGTCGGCGGGGGGGCAACGGCTTGTCACTCCATGGGGCGCGTTTTGCTGAACGGTCGGCGTGTCGCTGCGTTAGAAGTTGAGCAAACTGGTCACAAGACCGCGGCTTTGGCCAGCCAGCATGACCGAGGCGAGTCCGGACTCGACGAGGATTTGGCTGCGAATCATCATCGACGTCTCGACGGCCACGTCCGTGTCGAAGATCTGGCTGAAGGCGGCCGAGAGGTTTTCTTCCATGCCGCCGAGCACTTCTTTGGCCGCTCCGATGGTGTACTTCTCGAAGGCCCCGGCCCGGGTTCTCGCCTCGAGGACCTGACTGCTGGCCTGATCGAGGATATCCATGGCCTTGCTGGCGTCGCCGTCGACGAGGTTGGCCGAACCTCCGCTGAGCAGGCTGTTGAGCCGGCCGGCCGAACCACCCAGCGTTGCCGAATTGATGGCAGGCAGGGCCAAGGTGGAGGTCTGGCTTACGTCGGACGAAAAGACGAAGGTCATGGCTCCGCCCGAGACGGTAACCGGATCGGCCTGACCGGTGAACCCTTCGGCAAACTCAATGTCGGCCTGGAGCGTTTCGGTACTGACTTGCACGGCGTTCCCATCTCCGGTCATGGCTACGCCGTTGACAGTGGCCTCGACATCGGTACCGCTGGCCGTCCCGTCGCCGACATCGAACGTGCCCTCGATGGCCTCGACGGCCACGGTGGCGTCGGAACCGACGGCCTCACTGGAAAAGGTCAGGTCGTTGCCGTCGACCGAGGCGGTCACGCCCGTGTTTTCGCTGGAAGCGTTGATGGCGGTGGCAATCTGGTCGAGCGTGGCGCCGGCGGAGAACTCCAAAGCCACGGTCCCCTCATCCCCGCTGACTTGCAACGTGACATCCTCGTCGAGCGTGGCATCGGCGTCGGAGAAGCTGAGGCTGGCGGCGGTGGCGGCTTGAGTAACTTCGATGTCGAGCGTTTGCGTCTGGCCGCTGGCGTTGGCGTGAACTTGCAGATCGGTTATTTGGTCCGCGTTGACGCCGTCGACGTTGAAGCCGGCGCTGCCGTCGAGCAACTTCTTGCCGCCGTAGCTGGTCATGCCCCCGATACGATTGAGCGCGCTGATCGCGGCGTCGGTTTCGATTTGCAGGGCGCCGCGTTCGGCATCGCTTAGGGTCCCGTCGGCCGAGCGAACGACGTTGCCTCGAATGGTGTTCAGCAGGCTGCTGACTTCGTTGAGTCCGGAGTCGGCCACGTGGATGGCGCTTTGTGCGCGGGCGGCATTATCGCCGGCGGCACGGATGGCGGTGATTTCCGCGCGCAGGTTTTCGGCGGCAATCAGACCGGCCGGGTCGTCGGAGCCGGAATTGATCCGCTTCATGGTGCTCAGCCGGATGGAGCTGAGAGTCAACTGATTGAAAGAACGCATTAGGTTATTCTGGGCCGTCAGATCGACGCCCGAGAGATTGCTGCCAATACGCATGATCGAATCCTACCCCGGTGTAAATTCAATGGTGCAACATCAATGAAGTGATCGTTTCAAGCAGGCGAGCTTAGTACGGCTGCCTACATTAAGCATAGCTTATTGTCGCAACTCGGTGTGTGGCAATGCATTATGACTACCTCGTTACGGACGGCTTTTCCCCTTTTCCCTATTTCCACTTGTTGGGCGCAGGAACACGTTTGTAGTCTCTACGTGCTGTTTTGAACGGGAGGATGTTGGCATCTTGGTGAAAAGGGGGATATGGGGCGAGTGCGAATTGGTCTTCGTTGGCCTTCGAGGGAATAACCGGTTAGATTTCCAACTCGCCACCATCGGCTTTATGGTGTTTTGAATTACAGGACGGCAATCTCGGATAGCTCGGACACAACTTACGTGCTCAAACAGGGTTGCGGCGTTTGGTCGGGAAAGGAACGTACTCCGGGATTCGACGTTGCGGGCTTGGCTTGACGGCTCACGTCGTGCAAAGCCGGGTTGGCTTTGGTAGACTCGGTAGTTATTCAAGTTGCCTTACCTCGGCACGGGCGTTGACGGCAGTCCTTCCGTTGGGCAGTGGAGGAACCCTACATGAACAGACAACCACCTCGCGGTGATCCGGACTCAACCGAGTCAACATCTGAAGCTGCTTGCAAGCAGACTCGCGAGTCGGATCAGCCGCACATCGATGCCGATGCATCAGAATGGGGCTTGCATTTTCCATGAAACACTCTTTTTTACAAAGAAGACTCCAGGTCGCCATGGCCGTCTTGGTGGTCGGTTTGGCGAACAGCGCGTCGGCTGTGGAGCAAAATGTTGCTTCCGCTCCCTCGCCAGATTATCAACGTGCCGACGTGCAGAACAATCTGCCTGCCTTCTATGAGAAACTGGCAGGACGGCTTGCGTTTCCTTACTCCTGGCAGGAGTGGAGCAAGCGTAACGGAAACGACTTCAGTGCCTGGCGCGGGAAAACCCGCGAGCGAGTCCGACACTGCTTCCTGGCCGTGCCCCCCGCTGTGCCGTTCGATCCCGTGGTCATCGGTAGCCGCAAGCGCGACGGCTACATTTCCCACAAGATTCTCTTCAACCTGACGGGCGACAGCCGCGTGCTCGCCTATCTGTTGGTTCCCGACGGCGCGGGGCCGCACCCGGCGGTACTGCTGCTGCACGACCACGGCGCCGAGTTCCGTATCGGCAAGGAGAAATCGGTCGAACCCTGGGGCGTGCCTTCCGACAAGTCCGCGCTGGCTCGCAAGTGGGTGGACAAGGTGTACGGGGGCCGCTTTGTTGGTGACAAGTTGGCGGCTCGCGGCTACGTTTGCCTGGTGTACGACGCCCTGAATTGGTCCGACCGGGGCGGCGCAGGGTTCGATGGCCAGCAGGCACTGGCGTCGAACCTGCTGCACCTGGGTATGAGCTTCGCGGGGCTCATCGCGCACGAGGATCTGCGTGGCGCGGAATTCCTGGCCTCGCGTCCCGAAGTGGACAAACGCCGCATTGCGGCGATGGGACATTCGATGGGTTCGTTTCGCGCCTGGCAGGTGGCTGCCATGTCGGACCACATTGCCGCCGGCGTCTGCTGCTGTTGGATGGCGACGGTCAAGGGACTGATGGTGCCGGGAAACAACCAGACCAAGGGGCAGTCCTCCTTCACCATGACCCATCCGGGCCTGTTCAACGCCCTCGATTACCCCGACGTGGCCACACTCGCCTGTCCCAAGCCGATGCTGTTTTTCGCCGGCGAACAGGATTTGCTATTCCCGGTCCCCAGCGTCAAGGAGGCCTTCGGCAAGATGCGTCAGGTTTGGGAAAGCCAGGACGCGGGCGAAAAGCTAGTCGCCAGACTCTTGCCCGTTGAGCACACCTTCAACGCGGCGATGCAAAACGAAGCATTCGGCTGGTTGGACCGGCATTTGCAACCGCCGGCGGCGAACCCAGGGAACTTCGAACAGAACCGCTGAACTTGGACTCTTAAACGATGCGACTCATGCAATTCATAGCGGCGCTGAGCAAAGTCGTCATACCGACGGTCACGCTGATGGCTACGCTCCACCAGACGCTGGTGCGCGCGGAAATGCCGAAGCCGAACCGTGTCGGCAAGATCGGCATCATCGAGACCACGCTCGTCGATTCCGGCGCCGACTTCTACGGAACCTTTCAGAGCCACAACCAGAAAGTGGTCGCCACGCCCGACGGCATCTTCATGACCTATTCGCGCCACCGCGCGCCGCTTGATCCGGCCAAGCCGGAAATGGAAGCCGCGCAGTGGCGGCTGGTGCATAGCACCGACGGTGGAAAAACGTTCCGGACGGTTTTCGAATCCACCAACGGCACGCGGGCGCCGGTGCTGGAGTGCGACAAAACAGGTAATCTCTACATGACCCACCCGGACTGGAACGACCCGCTTAGGCCGTTCCATTTCTACCGCTTCGCCCGCGGCGGCGATTACGGCAAGCCGGCGATCGCCACGATTCCGGATGTCGCTTGCGGGGCCAAGTATGCGATGGTCTACGACCCCACGCGGAAGCAGTTCTACATCGCCGCGCAGTATGGGCAACTGCTGACGGTCAGTCCCGACGGCAAGTTGCTGCACCGGGGGATGGGCTTCGGCAAGACCGGCCCGCACGCTCACACGCAATATCCTCATCTGGCAGTCTCGCCCGACGGCGTGCTGCACTTGGCCATGACTACCGTGCGTCCGAACGAGGAGGGTGAAGGGATCTACTGGGATATTCACTACATGAATTCTCCCAACGGCGGACTGACTTGGCGAAAGCTGGACGGCGCAATCCTGGCCGACGCTCCCGCGCCCGACGAGACTGGCCCGACCGACCGCATCAGTCTCGACGACGAGTTTCAACTCAACACCTGGCTGGCCAACATGTTGGTCAAAGACGGCAGAGTACACTTTCTCTATCACGGCAAGACGATGCACTATGTTCGCTAGGACTTGGCCTGTGGGAAGAAGGATGTTGCCCTCGATGGCAAGCAATTGGGCGGCGTGGCGATCGCACTGCATCACGTTAGCGGTCTACTGGCTTCCCGCTCGGACCAACCCGGTTCGCCGCTCTATTGTGTGGCACGCGATCCGTCTCACCGAACGCTCGCCTGCCTGGTCAGTTGTGACAACGGCAGCAGTTGGTCGGATCACGCTATGGCGAGTCGGCAGTTCGTCAGCAACTATGCCACGGGCGGAGCACGCACGATCACCGCTGATGGCTATGTCATCGGATCGTTCACCGAGTCCTCCGGCCGGGGTGTGCCCGGGGTTTGGTTCTTTCGAGTTCTTTGTAGTCCCTAGCATGTTGAAGATAGCTGCCCCAAGCTGCCGATCCCTTACTTTCACGTGGTCTTTACCTTGCCGAAAGAAATCGGGCCGGTTGCATTGCAGAACAAACGTGTCGTGTACGGCATCCTGTTTCAGGCGGCCGTCCAGACGCTCAAAGAAGTGGCTGCGAACCCCAAGCACCTGGGAGCCGAAATCGTCATCTTGACCGTGCCCCACACCTGGAGCCAAAACTTGATGCGTCATCCCTGCCTGCACTGCGTGGCGACCGGAGGCGAACAGCTCAGCGCGCTTGTGTCCCCCGGCCCCGGCCGCATACTTGGCGGACTTCAACAGCGCATCCCAGCGTTTCTTCTTCAAGGTGTCGTGACTCGACGACACCGCTCGACATCGACACATCCAGCCAGCATCCGGCCACGGCGCCGGCTAGGTTATTGCTGGTGAAGTAGGTGGGCAACGCGGCTTGCGGGAAAGTGTCCGTGCAACCCTCGCGTCGCATCGATCCGCCAAGAAAAGCGGGCGAACCCCGTTGCCGGGACTCGCCCGTGACCGATTTGCGTTGATCGGCGCGTCGTCTTTTCTCGGTTGACTAGGCCGCCCGGCGACGACGGATCAGCTTCCACCCGGCGAGCGTCAGTCCGCCGAAGACGAGCAACACGATCGTCCCCGGTTCCGGGGTGTGTTTGGCAAAGAAAACGACCCCCACCGGCTGTCCGGCCGGAAGGAGCAGGGTTACCGGAGCCGCCGGATCGGACTCGTAGGGGGTGAGGCCCAAGTCCGGGGGAATCTGGTCGATCAACGAACTCATCCGCAGCGGCTCGTCGTTCAGCAGCATCACGTCACCCAACGGGGTCCCCGATATTTGGATCTCGAAGAAGATGTCGAAGAAGCTTTCCGCCGGAAAGTCGATGCCGGGATCAACGTTGGTGTCGATTGCCCTGCCGAAGCTGGGACGGCTGGCCTGCAAGGTGAGATGGGCAGGCCACGCGTCTGTCGTGCCGACCACCTGCACCTGTCCGAGCAACTCCAAAGATACGATCTCTGTATCGATCGCGTTTTGTCCGCCGGCGGAGTCGTCGGGATACGGGTCGCCGCGCTGGACAATGGTCGGTCCCTCAAAGCGCCCGATGAAGTCGACCGGTTCCGGTTCTCCGACGAATTCTCCGGCCATTTGGATCTCGAACGTCACCACGCCTTGGATAATGTCTTGTCCGGCGGGTGGAAACTCGACGGCGTGTGCCGGCCACGCCAGGCCGAACAGGCAGGCTGCCAGCCCTGCCACGGCAAAGTACTTTCGATTCAGCATACCAATACCTCTCGCATCTGAAGGTACCCGTCGAAGCCTTTAGCCGATGGCTAAATCCTAGCTCAAACGGTGGTCAAGAAAAAGAAAAACGACTCCCCGGTTGGGTGCCGTTTTCAATACCGTACCGACGCTGCCTCATAGATTGGCTAGCGAAATGATGGAGATATCCGGTCAGGAATAACCGTTCAGGGATATCCGTTCGGTGCCCAGCCCATGGCGGGTAACCTGCCCGAACAACACAACCCTGGTTGTAGCAGCCGGCGCGACGACTGCAAGCAGTTTTTCGCCCTTTCTCCAAGAAATGCCAAGTTTTTTGGAGACCGGGCCGAAAACACCCTCCTAA
>CAYYOX010000090.1:7780-14757 GCA_964473065.1 uncultured Planctomycetaceae bacterium
CTTTCTCCAAGAAATGCCAAGTTTTTTGGAGACCGGGCCGAAAACACCCTCCTAATGTGGGGATCGCATGGGATTTCGGATCCCTACAAAAACTTCAGTTCTTAGCCGTGCCGAGTATACCCGATCGCCGGTTTACTTCACTTCGACGTTAGCCGCCCGACGAGGTGATCCTCGAACGCACCAAGGCTCGTCCAACTCATCGCACAGTTGATCTTGCGGGCCTGCGGGTCAATGACCGTGTAGCCGTCGTCGGTGACACTGATACGCAGCTGTTCAATCCCGAGCAACTCCTGGCTGTAGGCAAGGTAAACCGCAACGGTGTCGAACAGTGTCGTGCTTTGCACAGCCAGCGTGTCGCGATCTTTGATCCACGAAGCGTTAGGCAACCAGACGCGATAGTTGTCGATGATGACCCGGGCTCGTGGATCCTTGCATTGATAGACGCGCTGGTACTTGTGACCTTTCAGTTGGACGATGCCGCAGGTATCCAAAGGCGTAATGGTGACGTCCCACGGTGCAGCAAAGACTTTCTGCAACGCCTTAGGATCGTTGACGACGTTGGCCTCCCGGCTGAGCGTGTCGCTGTTGCCGTATCCTTTGCGCACGCTGCCGTGCATCCCCACGAAGCGTGCCCGTCGGGCGATGCCCGGGTCGCCGTCGAGCGCCAAGGCTATGTTCGGTACGGCGCCGACACAGATCAGCGTCACCGGATCCGCAGAGGCGTTGATCGTATCGACGATCGCGCCGACGCCGTCTTCATGCACCTTGCCGGGGTACTGCGACAGCTCATAGCCTTCGATCCAGTCGCTCTGCTGAGCCGGCTGGTTGCCTTTGGCAGCGCCGACGCCGATGGGAATATCGGTGCGGCCGAAGACTTCGAGCATCTTGGCGATGACCCGCGCACGGTACTCGGTATTGCCCGCATCGGAAACAACCAGCTTGACGTCCAACTCGGGCGACTTCAGCAGCATGGCCAACGCCCATGTATCGTCGATATCTCCGCCGATATCGGTATCGAAGATCACAGGAACCCTCTTACCCAGCTTCAGCAGCGCAAACGTGTCCTGTGCGGTCGGGGATTTTTTCGTCGGAGGTGCTGCCTGGGCGCCCCATGGCGAGACCCTTGTTGCTTGGGCGGCGGCCAACGTGCCCAGGCCGGTTTTTAAGAAAAACGAACGTCTTGAAATCGCGTCTTGCATGGCGAAGCTCCCTGGCAGGATCAGTGTTTTCCGAAATTCCCCATTTATAGTGAACCGGAAGACGATCCAGGTTCATGCTAGTGACTATTGCAACATCGCGGCCCGCCCAGCAGGCTGACCATCATGAGTGGACCGCTTTCTTGCACTGGCAAAGTCGTTCGCCCATTAGCGGGCCGATGCGTGATAGCCGGTCGCGGTCGCTGGTTTCTTCCTGGGTCACGCGGGCTATGGCAACGGCCAATTCGCTGTCTTGGGTGACGGTCGCGATCCACTCTTCGAGCCGCTGAAGATTCACGTAGGGGCATTTGTCGCCGAGCAGGTGGACCACTTCCTCGAAGCTGTAGAGCGATACCGGAATCGCACCCAGCCGCTCGCGCATGCGGTAACCAACCAGTCGCTGCGGATAGTCGACTTCACGCAAGACCCTTGCGGCCAGATCCTCATTCGGTGTCGACAGCGTTGCCATTTTCATGCTCCTCCCAGTTTGCGGTTCTTCTCGAGTTCGTCGGCCACGTGGTCCAAGTCGAGCGATTCGAGCGTTTCTCGGGTGGGATAGCCGGTGGTCGCGTCCCAACCCTGGAGGTTGTAGAAGGCCGTTTTGAAATGCTCGAACTTCTCGCGGTCGATGCGTCTGCCGACCGTGTTGACGTAGACCCATTTCCCGTCCTTCTTGCCCGACATGCAATGGGCCGGCCCGTACGCCGGCAAGTTGTAGATGAACTCGGCGAAGTGGACCATGTCGCGATGCCGCCCTTGCAGGGTCCAAATGGCGTGGTCGAGGTTCCAGATCCTGCGGCCGAGCTCGATCCCGTCGAGAAACGAGAGGTCCTTGCCGGTCACTGCATGGAAGAACTTCGGCTCGGCCTCGCCGGTCGAGCCCGTGTTGTTCGGCGCATGCAGATTGATAAAATCCGGCCAACGCCAGTCGCAGAACAGGGCCGACTGCTTCCAGAACCGCGTGTAGTAGCGGTGCCAGGCGACCAGCTTCGCGATGTGCTCTGAGTACATGTTCTCCGTGCTGTAGTCCAACATCAACGGATCGTCCTGGAAGGGGACCATCTTCTTGGTGTAGATCGCGACGGCCTCCTCGGCGGGCACTTCCGTTTCGCGCCCTTGAAGCAAGGCGGTCGTGGGTTGCCAATGCAGCCAATCGAAGTCGTGTTCGTTGATGTCCCGATCGCCGAGAATGGTGCCGTATCCCCATTCGAGCTGGCAGCGGGGATCGCGGTGCATGGGAACTCCCCAATGGGGAAATTGGAGCTGGCCGGTTTGCAGGTCTTCCTCGAGCCGGCCCCAACGCTCGGCTGCCCGAACACATCCCTCGGCCAAGTCGTCGCCGAATTGACTGTCGCCGCCATGGCCGTCGTTGCGGTAGGCGATCGCTTTGGCAAGTTGCTCGGCAAACTCGATGCTGCCGTACTTGGACCAATCCAACGGACAGTCGATCGCCTTGCCCGGGCCAAGGATCCCTCGCTTGGCGAGATCGCGGACATAATAGACCGTCCACAACATCTCGACGGCGTTCAGGCCGTAGCGGTTCAACAGGTCGGTTGCCTGACGCTGAATATCGAGCGACTTGGCCTCGGCATAGAACGCGGTCGCATAGCATGTGGCCTCGTTACCCAGCCCGCTCTCGTATCGGGCCCGGCATCCCGAGTGACAACCGACACAGGCCTGGGGCCGCTGGCCCTCGGTCGGCCTTCCCTTCCACAACACTCCGCCAACCGGAGGGCTCATGAAGTGCGTGCCGACCGTGTGCGGCTTCATGCGGTGCAGTTCGGACGCGTACTTCTTCTTCTGCCACAGCCGGGCTGCCATCAGGGCCTTCGGGTCGTTGACATGAATGCTGCCGGTGCCGATCACACTGACGGCCTTGAGGTTCTTCGAGCCGAGCACCGCACCGAATCCGCCCTGGCCGGAGCCGTTGCTGGCGTCGTGGATCAGACAGGCCATGCGGCTGAGATTCTCGCCGGCCGGTCCGATAGCCACTACGGCCGGTCGCTGGGTCGTCTGGCCAAGCTCATCGCCGCCGGGGTCGATCCAATCGCCATAGTCCTGAGGATCGGCGATGTGCTTCCAGATCGTCTCTTGGCAGGCCCAAGTGTCCTTCCCCCACAGTGAGAGCGGCTCGCAATCCCGAACCTCGACGATGTTGTCGCGGATATCAATCCAGACCGGCTTGTCGGCCTTTCCCTGAATCACCACCCCGTCCCAGCCGGCGGTCTTTAGCATCGTCGAGAACCGGCCGCCGAAATTGCTGCGGGTGAACCAGCCGATCGGATACGACTGCACGCCAATCCCCTGCACCTCGGTCCGTCCGGCGCCGGCGGGAACCAGCGTGCCGCTAAGCGGCGAGGTCATCATCGTGACCACGTTGGCCGGGTCGAAACCGTCGATCGTTTTGTCCTTAACCAGATCGAAAAAGATGGCCGACCCCATGCCATGGCCGCCGACCCACTGCTCGTAGCGACTGGTGGGCATGGTGGTGATCGTTCGCGACGTCAGATCGATCCTCAGAATCTTGCCCGCGTAGCCGTTCATGCTCGGATTCTCCGCTGTCGTGTTGATCGGTGATTGCTACTCAGTCGGTCGGGAATCCCAGCATGCGCCAGGCGATGCCTCGAAGGTTCACCTTGTATCCGGCGTCGCCCTCTTGTTCGGGAATCTTATCGGTAAACACGATCGCACCGACAGGGCATACCTCGACACACGCCTGCTTGCCGGCCGGGCCGCCGCCCGTTGGGTCCCAATGATACGCAGCGCCGGCACACAGGTCGCACTTCTCCATCCGAACGCCCGCATCCTTCTTCTTGTCCGGTACAATCACAGGCCGGCTGGGTGTATGCGGGCACTTGTCGATGCACATCATACAGCCGCTGCATTTCCGCTTGTCGATCCTTCGCACATTGCCGAACTTCGTATCCGCCTCCAGCGCACCGGTCGGACAGATCGCCACGCACTCCGGCTCGACGCACTGCCGACACTGCTCGATAGTCACGTCGTCGGGCCACTTGCTCAGCGAATTCTGGATCACCTGGATCCTCGCCAGCGAGAGGCTTTCCTTACCTTCATGCACCAGCGAGCAGGCCAGCATACAAGACACACAGCCCTGGCACTTCTTGGTATCCACCAACAGATACCCACCGGACGCAGGGATGGCCGCCACAGCATCGTCCAGCCAGACAAGATTAACCAACGCCCCACCAACCGCCGCGCCTGTGGACGCCTTAAGAAAACGCCGACGAGAGCATCCCGGCTCTACCGATTTACGCACGTCACGTTGTGGAGCGGTCATAATTCCACCTTAGGAACATGTAGGGTGGGTCGAGCAGCGAAGACCCAACATACGATTCATTGTCGAGCACCGCGTGATCCGTGTCAATACGAGGCAATCGCAGCGAATCCAGGAAGCTGGACAGGGCCATTCAGCGTAAGGCCAACTGATCATAAGCGTCGATAATCGACCTGTTTACGGAAAACAACTCCCCTGCTGAATCCTCCTTGCGTTTGGCGCCGCTGAAGGTGCTAAGGATGTATTGCACATCATCGCGCCCAATGCCATACAGCAGGAAGAACGCGGCATCGAGTTCCGCCATCAGTTTCTCGCGTTCATCCGGGTTCCACTTATGAACCGGCGGATCGAGTCCCGCGGCCTCGGCTAACGGTCCCATGTCGTCCGCCGTACACGTCAACTTCAGCACTCGGTCGGAAATCCAACGTTCCAGCGTAAACCTCTTGTCCCACGGACAGCGGTCCTGGTAGCGGTCGGGGGGAAATAGAGGAAGCTGCTCTACGATGAAGAAGTTGAGATGAACACCGCCCACTTTCTGCCGGGCGACAAAATCGAGTGCGAAGCTATTGAGGTTTGCCAACAGACAGCACGCTTGCCTCGTGCCAACGTCGTCACCCGTCAAGACTAGCGGTGCGGAATTAACGACCGCTACGTGTGGAATCATTGCAGCAATCATCGTCCGCCGGTTTGTGGGGCTGGTAACGTCCTTGTAGGAGAGATAATGAGATCTTGCACGTTCTCCCAACTCCTTGGCAACTTCAGCATCTTCCACCCACCATCGTGGCTGCACGACGAACTCCGGGTTTTGGTGTGCCACGGGCGACGTGGGATCGGTTTGGCCCTGACGCATCCAGTTCTCCGACTCCACAACGACACTGGCCGCTCGATGATCGTAGGCTTGAATCATCTTGGCTTCATAAAGAGGTAGAAACGTACGTTTCCCCTTCTTCCAGCAATTCCCGTGCTGTTTGGCCTTGAGCTTGGTTAGTTCTTCGCGCGAGTGGAACAACTCGGCATCGTTCGTCTGGTCAAACATCCGGACGAACTTGATTCCCCAGGGGTTGCCGCCCTTCTTTCGTGATCTGTCGATGAGAATCGGCACGCGGCGGTAAATCGCTTTGGTCAGGTCCGCGTCCCGGCGTGAGCGGAACACCGGACAAGTATGCGTGTTGGGATTCAGGATCGCCATATCCTTGCCGGACAGCGAAATATGGCGATCCTTGTCCTCAAGATCACTCATGTGACGGGCGAAGAAGACAAAGTCGGCCTGGGTTGTTTTGACCTTTGAACCGCCAAACACGAGGGTGGAAAACTTAAAGGAACGATGTACATCTGGAAACACGGGGGCCTTGTTCTCGAAGTCGTGCAGGCTGACTAGCGACTTGCTCTGGATCAATTCGGCGAAGAACTTCGCGGTTGTCTTGTCGGTAGCGATACCCGAGGGCACCAGCAGCCCCACGCGTCCGTTGGGCCCCACGATCTTGTGGGCCAATTCGGCGAAGAGGATATACGTGTTGATGTCGCCCTTGGCGGTCAGCGGAAAATTGCCGGATGCACGCACGTGAGCCAGCGTTTCTTCGGCACTGTGCTTTGCCTTTTCGTACTCCCCATGGAGTTCCGGATCAGACTGTTCAAGCGATTTGATCATTTTCCTACGCCCTGCGGCACTGACGGCACCCGCGATCTGCGGTGCGGAGAACGCGAAAAACTCCCGTTCCTGCAGCTTGAGCCGTTCCCAGGGCGGATTTCCAACGACACAATCAAATCCAGGATTCTCCTTGCGGGAGAAGACCTCGTGAAACTGTGTTTTGAAGTCCATCGCTTGCGGATGAACATCCGTGTCAGTAACGAGGCTGTTGCCGAGAACGACGTTTTCGGACAAATCGGCCAGCGTCTTGTTGCGGCACGCCGAGCGGATCCACAATGCAAGTTGCGTGATTTCAACAGCTTGCCGGGAGACATCCACGCCGAAAAGATTGTCGGCCAGAATCATGTCGGGGATGGCGTCCTCGAGTTGGTTTGCGTCGGAACCTTGATGGAGCGCCAGTTCGTCAATGATCTTTGTATAAGACTCCTCGAGAACTTCGTAGGCCTCGACTAGAAAGGCGCCACTGCCACAGGCGGGGTCGCAAATCGTGACCGTGCGAAGCGCATTCAGGCAGTCCTGCCAATAGGCCGCCAAGCCGGGCGAACGTTTGTCCGATTGTGTCTCGGCCGGCTCGAGCCCGTGGGAGCAGCGGACCTGCTCAAGCCGCTGTTCGATCACCTCGGCAACCGTGTTGCGAACGATAAATCGCGTAAAATCGGGCGGAGTGTAATAGATGCCGAAGCGTTTCCGCTCGGCTGATTTTCGCATGGCAGAAGGCGGGGCGCCGGTTCCCTCGCCCGGGAAAAGACCACCGAGGCGGATCTTTTCCACTTCCGCGACCGATTTCTCGAACAGGTGGCCGAGAACGTCGACGTTCACTTCGTCGCGGAAGTCGTAG
>CAYYOX010000091.1:0-14719 GCA_964473065.1 uncultured Planctomycetaceae bacterium
GGACTAGACCTCCAATCTCATCGCCGTGCCGGCGACGGCTAAACAACCGAACTCCGAAATCGGGAAGTAAGTCCTTAGACTTAGTCCTGCCTGGCGGGCGGGACCTACTGTTCTTGACGCAATTTATCGACGAGCCGGCCGATTACTGTTGCGTTGGGGATTAGTTCCACCAACCGGGCGAAGATGAGTGTTTTGGACTGGTCGAGCACACGGAACTGGGGGCCGATTACGCCGCAACTCTTGATCTGGTCGAAGGGGAGTGTTGTGCGGCGCCGGCCGAGCATAAGCCCGTCGTGGGTGATGGTGACTAGCGGGCCGAACGAGACGCGTCTTTCAAGTTCCAGCGTGCGGGTTGCCTTGTCGAGGAGAAGGGGTTCGACGCGTTCGCGAACGATCGAGATCAATTGGTCCATGTCTTGGAAGCGGTGTGGCAGATTGACTCTCTTGCCACCGGAAGTTCGCAATTGTAGACTCTGTCGCTCCGGCGTGTTGCGCAGTCGGCGACTGGCGTAGTAGATTTCGTGTACTTCGTCCCAACGCGCTCGGCTGCGACCCGGGGTTATGCAAATTCCGTGTTGGCAAACCTCGACGCGGACGCGGACGTAGAAAAGAAACCAGAGGAGACACCAGATTCCAGCGGCCGCGGCGACGATTACGATCAGGCCCGGGGCGGCGAACAGAGGATTGTACCAGAGCGTGAGCGCCCAACTGGCGAGGCTTCCGAAGCGTTGGGAGAACTCGGGCCATATCACGCCGGCCGTGCCGAGGGAGAATCCGCCGCCGAGCAGGAAGATCATCTTCGAGGCACGATCGGCTCGCGCCACGTACACTATTTCGCCGAACTCGGTTGCGTTGTCGTTTGGTGGCGTGGGTTCTACTCTTTGCATGAGACCATTCGTTTCTCCCCCGGGGATTATGGCACGCGGCAACGATTCGTGCAAGTATGGGGATGGTGGCGAGTGGTGAGCAACGAAGTGGGTCGTGGGTTGGTCTCTCGACGAGTTGTGGGTGGGTGGCTTGGGACGCCGGTATGGCGGAAGGCGGTGTGAGACCGCCGACAAGAGACGGATAGTCCCAACAAGTCGTCGCGCGTGACACACACCGAAAAACGGCACCGCCCCTCATGGGTGGCAGGATAGTACCGAGAACTCGTCCATCGGCCAATTCCTCGGATGCATCGAATTCCCAACGTTTCCTCGGACTGGCTACGTCTCGACTCTTGTCCCGGCATCTGGCCAGCTTTTCGCCAACCTATGTCGAGATTAGCGCCGGTCAACTGCCGGTCCCACGATTGACGCACGTTCAAGCGTCAGAGAAGCAGCAAGATCGTCTTTAGTTCCACTCGGGAACCGAAAACCATTCCGTGCCATTAGCGTTCGTACAGGAGGAAGCGGGAACGTCTGCGTTGAAAGTCCTCCAACTGAGACTGGTAGATCGCCCGTATCTGCTCCACGGTCTTGCCTGCCAGAATGGCATCGAGCACTCGCTTGTTGCCCAGCAGGCGCACGTAGGCCTCGGCGTTCCAGTCGTCTGGATACAGGGTTCGCAATTGCCTGGCTACTTCGAGACCCGTGCGTACGGGCGCGAAGGACGCGCGATCTGTTATCGTAATTCCGACACCCTCGCACCGCATGTCTTGAAACTTGCTGGCATTTGGCGTGAAGGCCACGGCCTGGAAGCTGACGCCCGGCAAACCGGCATCCGCGAGCGATTGCTTGAGCTGTGCACCGTTGATCCAGGGGGCGCCGATGACTTCGAAGGGCGTGTCGGTTCCTCGGCCGACGGAGAGGTTGGTCGTCTCCAGGAGCCCGATTCCCGGATACAGAATCGCTTCCGTGAGACTTCGCATGTTGGGCGAGGGGTCGATCCAGCGGAGGCCTGTCGCGTCGAAGAAGTCTTTTCGCCGCCAACCTTCGAGCCGGACCACCTCGAGGTCGAGATCCAGATCTCGCTCTTCTTCGAACATCCTCGCAAGCTCACCGACGGTCATCCCATGTCGGACGGGAAGCCCGTGATAGGCGACGAACGACTCGCGGCCCGGATCAAGCATTGGGCCGTCAACCTCGATGCCGCCGATTGGGTTGGGACGGTCCAGCACGACGAAGCGAATCCCATGCCTGGCGGCCTCTTCCATGGCATAGCCCATCGTGGAGATGTACGTGTAGAAGCGAGTTCCGATGTCTTGGATATCAAACACGAGCGTGTCGATCCCCAGAAGCATCTGAGGTGTTGGCCGGCGGGTCTTTCCGTAAAGGCTGTAGATGCGCAGCCCGGAGCCCGCGTCGCGACTATCGGCGATATGGGCCATATCAAGCTTGCCGTGCAGTCCGTGTTCCGGGCTGAACAGGGCGACGAGCGTCACGTTCTCCGCCTCCTGCAATAGCTGCATCGTACTTGCGTCCTCTCGATCGATGCCCGTGTGGTTTGTGATGAGTCCGACCTTGCGGCCTGCGAGGCGTCGAAACCCGTCTCTTCGCAGCACGTCGATTCCGGTGCGTACCACCGATGGGCGAGGGTCTCGGATGGCGTCGGCGGCAAGGGCGCCGATCCGTCCGGCCAGATGGTTCACGGCACCCCGGCCGTCAGGATGAAGTCGACTGCTGAGAAAGATGACGAATAGATCCAATTGCGGATCCATCCAGATTGCCGTACCGGTGAATCCTCCGTGTCCGAAGGCATGCACCGAGAAGGACTTGCCGCGATTGGACGAATAGCCGGTCTTGTTGTCCCAACCCAGGCCTCGGAAGCCGCTGGAAACGCGATAACCGCGGGTCATCCTTCGGACGGTGTCTTCTTGCAGCACACGGACTCCGGCGTATTGGCCGCCACCAAGCATCATCCGGGCGTAAACGGCAAGATCCCCCGCGGTGGAGAACAGCCCGGCGTGTCCCGCAACGCCGTCGAGCAGGAGCGCTCGAGGATCATGCACTTCTCCTCGAATCCAGCGACCGTCACGTTTCTCCGTCGGGGCAGCTCGCCGTCGAAGAGATTCCTGGGGCAAGTATCCCGTTTCGGTCATCTGCAGTGGTCGGAAGACGTGATCGCGAGAAAACTCGTCGACGCTCTTGCCGCTGATCCGTCGGACGAGTTCTCCCAACACGATGTAGCCTACGTCGGTGTACATGAACTTCGAACCGGGCGGCACGCGGGGTTCGAGGGCGCAGATTCGTGCCCAAGCCTTGTCCGGGCCGTCGCGGTAGTCGGCAAGCGGATTGTCGGGAGTCAATCCGCCCTGATGGGTCAACAGCTCGAAAACGGTGATCTTGTCTTTGCCGTTTTGCCCGAAGTCGGGGAGATGATCTGCAACCGGATCGCAGAGCCGCAGCCGGCCGCGCTCCCATAGCACCATCACGCTTGTTGCGGTGGCGATGGGCTTGGTAAGCGATGCGAGATCGAACACGGTATCGACCGTCATGGGGATTCGCTGCGGCTCGATCTGTCGGCGCCCGTAAGCTTTGCGAAACACGACCTCGCCTCGACGGCCCACCAGGACCACGCAGCCGGGCATCTCGCCGGCCTCAATGCCCTGGGCCACGACGTTGTCGATCTGCCCGAGCTGCCGTGCGTCCATGCCCACATCTGCCGGCGAGGCCGAGGGCAACTCGCGGGACGCGCCGTGCGAGGGAAGCAACCACCAGCCGAAGCCCAAGACGAGCGTGATTGCCCGTAGTCCGAAATGTCCGCTGCGTCGAGAGGTTCGTTGATTCATGGCCTATGGTCCTCCGTCAAAAGAACTGCCAGTGCCGACAAACGCGGATGCTACGCAGCCGACTAACACGGTGATTGACGATCCAACGACGGCGTACCAAGGCCAGGCAAGATCCGTGAAAAACACGATCAGGACCATCATGGCCAGTCCGCCGACAAGGCCGATCAAAGCGGAAGGCTGGGTGACGCGCTTGGTGATTATCGCCAAGAAAAACACGCCGAGGACCGCGCCGCTCGCGAAGGCGGCAATGGCCATGACGCTTTCTACGACACTGCTGTGCAACATCTGGCCAGCGATGCCGACGCCGATCTGTATCAGACCGAAGGCGACTGTCAGGCCACGGCTTACCCAAAGCAAGTGCCGCGGGGACGGTTTCGCCTTCCGCCGGGGCAAGTAGAGATCGTTGACTGCAGCCGCGGCCGAGGAATTCAGCGAGCTGGAGAGCGTCGACATGGCTGCCGAAAAGACGGCTGCCAAAACGATCCCCGTTACTCCGACCGGAAGGTGATGCACAATGAACGCGGGGAATACCTGATCGTTGCTTTCAAAAGCGATCTCAGGTGGAAACATGTCGTAGAAGCACGCCAGCCCCACGCCGATCATCAGGAAGAGGGCGAATTGCGCGCAGACAACAAGACCGCTTAGGGCCAGGGCGCGGCCTGCTTGTTTTTGACTGCGGGCACTGAGGTACCGCTGCACCATCAACTGATCGGTGCCGTGGGTGGCGAACGTCACGAAAACGCCTCCCAGCAGACCGGACCAGAACGTGTACGGACGCGTGACGTCGTAAGCCCAATCAAACACCCGGAGTTTGTCGTGCCCAGCGGCGTACTCGGTCAGATGTGGCCAACCTCGAGCCAGATCGGCGAAGAAGTCGGTCGGTTCCGTTGACCCGGCTCCCAGGAAGGCGACGATCAGCGCACCGGCGAGCAATGCGCCTCCCACGTAGACGAAGAACTGGATGCAATCGTTCCATACGACCGACGTCATACCGCCAACAAACGTATAAAGTATCGTGATCAGTCCGATGGCCGTGACACAAACCCAGAGATCCAGCCCGAGCACCTGCCCGGCGAGAATGGCCGTCAGAAAGAGTCGCAGGCCGTCGGCCAGATTGCGGGTCACGAGGAACATCAGCGACGTTGCCTGCCTCGTTGCTTCGCCGAACCGGCGGTCGAGGACCTGGTAGGCGGTGAACAACTCGCCCCGGAAGTAATGCGGCAGAAAGAGGAAGACGATCAAGAATCGGCCGATGATGTACCCCATCATCAACTGGAGAAACAGCAGATTTCCGCCCTCGGGATTCAGTGCGAGCCCGGGAATGCTCAGGAATGTCACCGTGCTGGTCTCGGTGGCGACGATCGAGAAAAGCACCCCCCACCAAGGGATATTCCTTCCGCCGAGCAGGTAAGAAGCCATGTCGCGTTGCCCGCGGCCCATCCACAGGCCGAATAACGCAACGCTCGACATATAGGCCACCAAGATTGTGGCGTCGATGGTGCCGATCGTCAGGTTCACAGCTAGGACTCCGGGGCTGACTGAGATAGAATGTTATTCTGGACTTCAAAGTGCCTGGATGCAACCACCATGTCTGCCAATCTGACGACCGAAGGGCGCAATCCGGCTTCCGATGCAATCGACACGCTCTCGGCCGTGGAGATTGTGCGATTGATGAACTCCGAGGATGCCAAGGTCGCCGAAGCCGTGGGCCGGGAGGCAGAGGCAATCGCCAAGGCAATCGAAGCGATTGCAGAGAGACTGAAGCGCGGCGGTCGGCTGATCTACCTCGGGGCGGGCACGTCAGGGCGGCTGGGGACCCTCGACGCGGCCGAATGTCCGCCCACGTTCAGCACCGATCCCAGCCGGGTTGTGGCGATCATCGCCGGCGGGCCATCGGCCATGTTCGGGGCGATCGAGGGTGCAGAGGACTCCCCAAGGGATGCTGTCGCCGACCTCAAGGCGATCGAGCTCTCCGGCCAAGAAGCCATCGTCGGCATTGCCACCAGCGGCCGTACCCCGTACGTCCTCGCCGGCCTCGAATATGCGTGCTCACTCGGGGCGTACGCGATCGGACTGAGCTGCAATCGGGACACTGCATTGGCCGAGTGCGCCGACTTGATGATCACTCCGGTCGTCGGGCCCGAAGTGATCAGCGGTTCCACTCGCCTAAAGGCCGGCACCGCCACGAAAATGGTGCTCAACATGCTTACCACCGGTGTCATGGTCTTGTTGGGCAAGACCTATGGCAACCTGATGGTCGACCTGCGGGCGACGAACACGAAGTTGATCGATCGCTCTCGCCGTATCGTGATGGACTTGACCGGCCTCTCGCCGACGGATTCCGAGGAACTGCTGGCACGCTGCGACGGAGAACTGAGAACGGCAATCGTGTCTTCCCTGTGTAGGATTTCGCCTCACGAGGCTCGACAGCGACTCGAGCAAGTCGGCGGCCACCTCCGACGTGCGTTGGAACACAATGAGAAGCGATAGTCTTATTTTGGGAATCGACGGGGGCGGAACCAAGACCGTCGCCTGGCTCGCCGCCTGCGCGGTCGGCGATGAGCCTCGCGTTATCGGCCGCGGCACGGCCGGACCGTCCAACGTCCAAGCGGTGGGATTCGACTCCGCGATCGAGAATCTCAACGACGCCGTCGCTGCTGCTTTCGACCATGCCGGTATCGCTTCCGCCGCGGTGGCTGCCGCCGTGGTCGCCCTGGCCGGATCGGATCGCCGCGAGAGCCGGCAAGAGATCGAGCGGTGGGCCGAGGGCCGACGTCTCGCTCGGCGCCTTCGCGTGGTGAACGACGCGTTGCCGGTCCTGGCCGCCGGATCGCCGGATGGTTGGGGGGTCGCCCTGGTCTGTGGCACCGGCTCGTTCTGCTTTGGACAGAGCCGCGACGGTCGCCGCACCAGGGCAGGTGGCTGGGGATACCTGTTCGGCGACGAAGGCAGCGGGTACGCCATTGCCGCGGCGGGTCTGCGGGCTGCAGCAAAGGCCGAGGACGGACGCGCAGAGGCGACGGAATTACTCCCGGCCTTTTTGAGAAGGTTGCGACTGAACCAGTCGGCGGAACTCATCCCGGCCGTCTATCGCATGGCTGACGACCGGGCGGCGATCGCATCACTGGCCGAGGTTGTGACCGCAACCGCTGCCAAGCAAGACGCCGTTGCCGAGCAAATCGTCATGGATGCGGCCGGCGAGTTGGCCGCGATGGTCGCCGCGGTTACTCGCGAACTGGACTTCGCGTCGGAAACTTTCCCCCTTGTCCTATCTGGCGGTGTACTGTTGGGCTTTGAGGGCCTTCGGAATCGCCTGCGGGCTCGCCTCGGATCGCTTCGACTACATCCCAGCCCGTTGGCGTCTGTGCGCGAACCTGTAGCCGGCGCGATCAAGCTGGCACAGTTGGAAGCCGCCAGGTGAACTGCGATCAAGTCGTTCCATCGAAGAGTGAAGTAGTGGCGGGCGCTTGCTTCCAGGCAGTGCCGCCGGCCTCCGTCGATCATGTTGCTATTAGCCGAGCGCTGAAGGAACACGGCTATCTTCGTGTCACGAGGAGGCTCGTTACTCCACCAATTGAACGCGACAGCGCGGCAAGGTGTCCGTGAAGGACACCCGACTGAGCAGCCGTCACATCTACTCATGCCCTTCGTGACTTGTCTCATTTAACCACCCTTTGTGGAACGCAACTCAGGGCGGAGGGAGTCTCTTCACGGCCTCTTGCTCCTCGGTTCTGCAGTCTGACTCGGCTTGCTATACCTACTCTCCTGCTGCGTTGTCGGCGTGGATAGAAAAGCGGTCGACACGATCACCTCGATCCAACGCATCTCCTGGCGATGATCTCTCGAATTCATCGCGCCCCTCATTGGAGGGATCGAGGTTTTTGGCGCTAAAAACCCAGACGCTGTAGATAGATATACAGCCGACCGCCGCTGGGGACCCACCCCCGGGTTTCTTCTGCGCGACGCATCGGGCGCGCTGCTTACGGCTCATCGCGCGATAGCTCGCCGAAAACTCTCTTCTCGCATTGTCCGCCGTCCTACGATCCATCAGCAGGCCGAGCGGTTCGGCTGGCAAACGTTTCTTAGCGCCACATAAAGTGGGCCCGCGGTTGCACGAACAACCCGGGCCCGGTGGCCAAACCGAAGTAGGAGGTTTGACAATGTCTATTGTCTCGCGGTCCCCTGCGAAATGCAAGGCGACCAACAGAAACGGCGTGGTCCTCTATGAGGGCCACAGCCGTTTTTCTTCTGATGATCCGGTTGTGGTGATCGTCACCGGCCTGACTCGTCCAAGCGAAAACCTGAAGACCGGAAACATGCTCCAAGCGTGGATCTTGCCCCGGCTGATCAATCCGTTGGAGGCCATAAACACCGGCCGAGATGCTGCAGTTTGCGGCAATTGTCCTTTGCGTGGTCGTATTGATCAGGGAATGACGAACCGGGGCCGCGCGTGCTATGTCGCCGTGCGTCAGGCACCTTTGACCGTTTGGCAGGCCTATCAGGCTGGTGCGTATGCCCGGTTCGACCCCGAAGAGCATGGACACCTCTTCGAAGGCCGAAAACTCCGCCTGGGCAGCTACGGCGAGCCGGTGGCCGTTTCTATACGGGCCTGGGCTCCGCTGCTCCGCCTGGTGTCCGGTTCAACCGGCTACACCCATCAATGGCGAAATGGCCGTTTCCGGCCTTGGTAACGATATTTGATGGCAAGTGTGGATAGCCTGGACCAAGCCCAGGAGGCCAAGGCCAAGGGATGGCGTACTTTCCGAACCGGATTGCCAGGCGAAGAGCCGGTTGCCGGGGAGATCCGTTGCCCCGCATCTGCAGAAGCCGGCCATCGAACTACCTGTTATCGCTGTGGATTGTGCTGCGGTGGCGACACCGGGCCCAACGTGTTGATCAGTGTCCACGGCTCGCCGTTGCGGTCAGGATGGCATCGCTTGACCGCTTTGCGATGGGCGGCGTCGATCACATCACGCGGAGAAGGCCACGGAATTCCCAATGCGACGGCCGCCCTTGCGACTTTGCGGTTAACACCGAAAAGGCTCGCAAGAAACGCGTGCTCTTCGGGACCAAATAGGCGACGGGGCTTGGGGCGGGAAGCTGGTTGGGGACACAGTGCTTGCCGCAGGCGATAAATTGCTTTGCGCGCCTCCGTAATTCGGTCACGGTAACGAGGATCGTCGCCGACGATCTTATTGAGCTTGGTCAGCTCATCGAGTATCACGCTGGTCTGTTGTTTGATTTTGCTCATGCCGCCCCTTCCTCGGATTCCTCGGAGCAGCCGCTCTCAACCCACTCTGCAACGTCCGAATATCGCCAACACACAAATCCGCCGACCGTGGCAAGGGTGGCGTTTGTCCTGTCGGCGAGGTTGCTTGTTTGCAACATTTCAACTCCTTGTTTGCTAGACGTGGTTTCTCAAAAGTATTCCGTGACGTTGGGATCCCGTCGCCTTCGCCGACATGTTTTTGGCGATGGCGTCACGGCCCGTCGTTCCAGAAACACGGTTAGATCGAGCGAATCAATTCGAAAACGCGGACGACCGACGCCCGGCCTCTCCGAAACGTCGATGCCGCGGAGTTCACCGGCACGAATCCACCTCAAGACCTTCTCCGCCGAAACGCCGAGCCGCTTTGCAACGGCCGGGGGTGTAAGAAACTGGACAGCGGCGAGCTTGGCACTCGGTCCGGTCATGGAGTGGCCTCCCGGGACTGTGAAATCCAGCCCTTTCGGCGAAGGAGGCGGGCGATTTCGGGAAGGTACTCGTCGTCAATCAGTCGGCGACCGCCGACAATCGGGCAGCGGTCGTCGTCCAGCTCGCGCGCATAGAAAAGGTCGGAGATTGTCCGCGGTCGAACCTTAATCCCCCATTCGTTGCAGAGTTTCCTGGCAACAATCGAAACCGAATACAATTGGCACATGCTTCCCGTCTCCCGTGGTGTTGGCCATCAACGGTCCTTCCACGAGAAGAGCGGGACAAACGATGTCCGATTTCCGACATTTGATGTCGGGAAAGAAAAGAGCTAGTCCCCTAGGTCCCATTTGACGTGGGACTCTGGGTCGTAAGTGCATTCCGCACCGAGAGTTACGTGTTTAACCAAATGTTT
Organism: uncultured Planctomycetaceae bacterium; assembly: GCA_964473065.1. Taxonomy (GTDB): domain Bacteria; phylum Planctomycetota; class Planctomycetia; order Pirellulales; family Thermoguttaceae; genus CAYYOX01. The sequence continues at coordinate 9,817 of CAYYOX010000091.1, forward strand.
GGCGAGAGTCGGCGTATGTTTCTCAATTACTTCGAGCAGCCGCTCAAATCGTTTTTTCGTAGCATCGATGATCTTATCCAGATCACCTGTAAGTCGTCGCGGTTGGCCACGGTTGTCAAAATTCTGATTGTACTGTTTTCGCAGGTCAGCGATCTCCTGCTCGGTTTCCCTCTTGACCAGAACATCATTCTCTTGCTCAAGATCAGCGTTGAGGCGATTGATCTGATCAAGCAGGTTAGCACCATCTGCCTTTGTCGCGGCCTCGACACTGCCGGTCGCAATCTGGCTGTCTTGGTTTCCGGGGAGGTCTACGATTGAGATGCTCTCCTTCTGGTGTTTCAACAAGTGATGTACGTCGTCAAAACTTTTCTTGTGACTGATTCCTGGTTGTATCTCTCCTTCGTATCCTATGGTCCAAGTTTCACCGACCTTCTTAAGTACATTCATCACAATAGGATCGCCATCGCATTTTCGGTCATCCTCCTCTATTGCCAAACCGGCCGTTTCCGTAGTGGAGGAGGTGCCTCCAAAGGTCTCTGTTTTTTCGGGAACTACAGGGTCAAAGTAGAGTTGGTTCGTCAAAAACTTAGCGGCTGCCTTGATATCCTCGGCCACCTTCGCTCCCAAGGCTTTGTCATCAATAACCGCCGTTTCGCCAGCATGCCACTTGAATCGCTGCATCTGAAGCAGAATCCGGCAGCCGTCAGCGTGACAGTTCTCTGCGCTGCATATCAGGCTATTAGCCTCCGACCACCAAGCGTCAAGGGCGTTTTGGATTCGGTCGATATTCTGCTCAGCCTCTTTCTGCTCAGCCTCTTTCTCCCGAACCACATTCTGCCCAGGCTCATTCTGTTGAGCCTCTTTATTCGAATCCGCATCATCCACTTTGGGGCCTCTTGCCAAAGCGTCAACCACGTCTCCGCGCCTGTCGCGCAGCAGAGAACGGACGTTCTCAACGTTGTTGAATTCGTCCTTCAATTCCGGCAGATACGACACTAGAGTTCGCTTTTTTTGTAGAGCTCGTTTTTTTCGTAGAGTTCGTGTGTCCTGTAGAGCTTCCCGGTGGAGGATCGCCGCCGGACTGAATTCACTAGCCGCCGTATGCTTATCGACGGATTTCAAGACTGGCAGGATCTCTGATACATGTGCAAGCCCTTGCTGTCGAGCCAAAGCATATTGCGTGACCAATGCTGTGTTCCTCCGGATGTATTCACCGTACTCGGTCAGCAGAGATTCGCCCTTGGGGCTTTCGCAGAGGGCCTGAAGATACGCCCGCATTGCGTCGCAGAAATTCTGGGGATTGTACTTCTTGCCCAGCGGTTCACTGCATAGCCGGTCGCGAGCACCCTGGAGGACGATTAAGCTCGTAGTCATATTCTTCACTTCTCCTGCCCGGTCTCCCGGAAACGCGCTCAAAGCGATCTGTGAGGCCAAGCAACACTTCTCGGGCTGTTGCAAGCCGATAAGCTGAGAATCTGATCCGTTTCCATGAACAAGGAAGTTAATGTTTGGACAACTTGGAATCAACTTCCTCACTAAACAGCCACGCCCGAACGTGGTCGGTCACGGCCCGCAGGCGGTCATCGTCAACATCTTCGCGGTAGACGGCCGACATATCGTTGGCCGATTCGGCGTGGCCCATAATGTGCCGCGTGGCGATAGGATCGCGTGCCCCGTCGCCAATGGTCTGGAACGTGTGCCGCAGAGCGTAAAAACCAACGCCGCGGCGTTGAATCCCCAGTTTTTGCAGTAGCTTGGCGATTTCCTTGGAAATCGGATTATCCGAAGAATCCTTGCTCCAGCGTAGCCCCCGCTTCGTTATGAACGCCAACGCGGCGTCGGCCTTGTCTTTGGGTTTCGGTCGTTTGGAGGCCGCCAGGGTGAGCGCCTCGACCGTCTCGGGCCACAATCGGCACCGTCGAGGAACACCCGTTTTCGGCCTCGGGTAGTCGACCCAGCCCTGTTTCAGGTCGAGGGCACTCTTGGGCAGTGTGGCACAATCGGAATTCCCGAAGGCACAGTTTATACCCAACAGTATCATGGCTTTGAGTTGAGGGCCGGCCGCGTCGATCAGGGCCCGAATTTCGCTGGCCTCAAACATCCGCTTGCCGTTGGCGTGTCGGTTCTTTCGCAGAACCTTCCGGGCCGGTCTCTTGAAACTTTGCCCGTATCGGATGGGCCTGTCGATCAGGGCCTCATCATAGCCCCACTTGTACAGAATCCGGGTTCGCTGGATTTCGTTCCCCAAGGCGACGGGGCCTAGCGTTTTGGAGAGTTCTTTCCTCAGGAGGCCGAAGTCCGCGGCGGTCAGATCGTCAACCAACCGATCCTTGCCGAAGACGGCCAGGACGCGACCGCAGGCCCGATGATAGTCGGCCCAACTTCGTGGTACGATCTCCCCAGTGTCGACGAGATTTCGCTTGGAACTCAGGAAGGCATTGACCAGATCCCGCATCGTCAAGCCGTCACGGGCAACGCGGGGCGTTCGACCGGCCTGTAAATCCTCTCGCTGGTCGAGGTATTTTGCCAAGGCTGCGTCGGGATCTGCCCATACCCCAAAATAGTGCAAGCAGCCCCGGATCTTCTTTGCCCATTGGCCGGCCGCGTGGGGGAATAGCGGGAAATCCGGTCGCGGTTTGGTGGGCTTCCGTCTTGCCCGCCGTGTGGTAGAATTGCTCATGGCGTCGGCCTCTCATTAGGTTGACTGCCGGCCCTCCGATTGCACCCACAACCGGGGGGACATTTATTGAACGGGTGTAGCAACGGGTGTAGTGGCTATTTTACAGCATCGGTCAAAAGAGCCAATAGACACTACAAAATACGACACTTGGCGGCGTAGCTCAGTTGGTTAGAGCAGCGGAATCATAATCCGCGTGTCCGGGGTTCGAATCCCTGCGCCGCTACTTTCGAAACCCTTTTCCGGATCTTTGTCCAAGAGGCTTTTATCGTTCATTGCCGGATCCGTATGGGGTGGCTTAACTGGTTGATAGAACGAGACTTAGGGGCCGTTTTGCCGAGGCAATGAGCACGCGGTGGGACCGGTGTCTAGCGCCATTCCGCTCACATGGGGCAAACCACCAACCCCTTCTTCCCCAATCGCTACGACCGGAGTTTTCAGGTCTGGTCGTGGGTATCTTGCGGATTATTTTCCTTCTCGGGCATGTTCAGGATGTGGCGGCTGTAGCGGGGACGGGCGAATCTCGACGGACCCGGCCGAGTTCGACCGATGTTCGATTATAGGTGTTCTCCGTTGCGTGACGGATATGTGGGACATACCGAGGAAATGTTCGGCGGGCAGGCGCGACCCCTTTCGTAGCCTTTTTCGTCGGCGGTAAGAGCGGAAACGGCATGGAAGTGTTTTCCGGACCAACCGAATCCGACGAGGCAACATTGTGTACCTGTTGTCCTCTGTGTCGGGAAGAGCTCGAAGTGTCGGGGCCCGCGGGGCTGATCGACGTGACGTGTCCGGCCTGCGGGCTGCACTTCACCGTGACCATGGATGCGCCGCCGAGCGAGGTCGATGTGGAATCGGCCGTCGAGACGTCGGATGACCCTTTCGAGCGATGGCTTGCCGGCGAGCCGATCCGGCAGGTTAACCGCAACGCCTGGCAGCGTGCGGGGCGGTGGTGCCGGGGTCGTCCGCTGTTGAGCACCACGCTCGGCCTTACACTCGCTGTAATGCTTCTGCTTGGCACGGCAGGTGTGTTGGGATATTGGCAAGCCTCCTCGCAATTGGAAGGTGTTCACGAAGGCCGGATTCTTGCTGAGCGGGAGTTGGTCCAGACCAAGTCGTTGCTTACCGAGAGAACCGATCTGGCGCTGTGGCGTCTGCATCAATTGCGTCGCGAAACGGCCGCGCGACGCGATGTCGAGCAGCGGCTGTTGAAGTCGGAGGCTCAGCGACGCGAGGCGGAGCATCAACGCGATCATGTCGCGCAACGGCAAGCGGCCCTGGAGCAAGAGGCCTGCCGGACCTTGGCTCTCCAATTGGCCGTCGACGCGGAATCGCAGTTGGACCGTCGGCCGCATCAAAGCCTCGTGTTGGCCAGGGAATCGATCCTTACGGACTTGCGGGAAGGGGCGCCTGCAAGTCCTGGCGCGAGGCAAATCCTGCACGATGCCTTGGCTCGGGTGACGCCGCGCGGGCTGCTCGGCCAGCAGGGACCGGTTCGCACAGTGGCCATCAGCCCGGACGGAAATTGGCTGGCTTCCGGCTCCGAGGACCACCTTGTCCGTCTGTGGCACCTTTCAGCCGAGGACGTGACCGGCTCGGCCCGAACGCTCGAGGGGCATCAGGCCGCGGTGGTGAGTGCGGCTTTCTGTCAGAACGGCCAGCGGCTGATCACCGCCAGCCACGACGGGACCGCCATTGTCTGGGATCTAACGTCCGACGACCCGGCGGCCAAGCCCGTGGTGCTCGAAGGGCATCGAGGCCCCATTCTTGCGGCCGCTCTCGGCGCGGAGGGCCGTTGGCTGTTGACCGGCGGAGGCGATCGTGTCGACCACGATTATGTCGCGCGGCTTTGGAACCTCAAGCAGACCGATCCGGCCGCCACGGTCATTCGTTTGCGTGGGCATCGCGGTCCGATCCTGGCCGTAGCCGTGGGGCCCGAATCGCATTGGGGGGCAACCGCCGGAAAGGACAAGACCATTCGGCTCTGGAATCTGGCCGCCCGACATCCGGCCTCCGAGCAGGCCGTGCTTCACGGTCATGAAGGGCAGATCGGCGCCTTGGCTTTCAGTCCGGATCGCCGCTGGCTCATTTCGGGAAGTTGCGACAGCACGGCTCGACTCTGGGACCTTCGCGCAGCCGATCCCGCGGCGTCGAGCATCATCCTGCGTGGACACGAAGGTTGGGTCGCTGATGTGGCCGTTAGTCCTGACAGTCGATGGCTGGCTACTG
>CAYYOX010000092.1:0-6425 GCA_964473065.1 uncultured Planctomycetaceae bacterium
GGGCGTAACCGTCAATGACGGCGACGACGAAGACGACAACGTGACCCACACCGGGTTGAACTTTCCCCGGGTCGACGTGATGGGTCTGGTCGAGGGGATCCTGGCCATGGGCAACGTGCCCGACAAACACGTCCTGCGGATCGCGCCCGGCGAGGTGATCGAGAAGCTCGATTTTGCCAACTACTCGGGCATACCGATCACGGCCTTGGGACCGGTTGATTATCGGCAACTCGACAACGTGACACCCAGCACCGAGGGGCGATGGTTCTGGCTCGATACCACGCACGACGGTACGTTGACCCTGGTCGTCGAGTCCCCGGCGATCGGCAACGTCGATCTAACGCTCTACGATCAGATCCCCGCCGAGGGCCATATTCCCCAGCCGCTGGCCGCCTCGACCCTGCAAGACGGCACTCGGAGAATCGATCGATCGGTGGTCGCCGGGCAATCGTATTACTTCCGAGTGCGCGGCAGCAACGAACCGGTCGACGTGAAAGTGCTCAACCTAGTGCGACAGCACGGCTCGTTGGTGAGCGTCGCCGGCAGCGATTTCGACGAGCAGATTACCTACAGCGCCAGCGAGCCGGACAAGCTGACCGTCAACGGCGTGGCCTATCAACTGAACGCCGCGGCGATCGAGGAGATCCGCCTCGACGGCGGCGACGGGCACGACTCGATCACCTTGTACGACTCTGCCGGCGACGATCTGTTCGTCGGCTTTGAAGGCGGCGGCGTGCTGCAGACGCCCGCGCTGAAGGTCGCGGCCTCCGACTTCGAGTTCGTGGTCGCCTATGCCACGGCCGGCGGGGACGACTTGGCTAAGCTATACGACTCGCCCGGCGACGACCTCTACGTGACCACGCCCGTTTACGGCGGACTGACCGGCGACGGCTTCGAGGTCCACACGCAAGGTTTCGATACGGTCCACGCCTTCGCCACGGCGGGTGGAAACGACACGGCCAAGCTCTACGACTCGCCCGGCGACGACAAGTTCTACGCCAACCCGACCGAAGCGGTCCTCTCGGGCGAGGGATTCTACCGAAGGGGCAAGTTCTTCGACGCCGTCCACGCCTACGCCAGCAACGGGGGCGACGACCTGGCCGAGTTCTTCGACTCGCCCGGCAACGATACATTCTGGGGTACGGCCATCGACGGCGGGATCGTCACCGCGGACTATTTCCAACGGGCCAAGTACTTCGAGAACGTGCACGGGTACGCCGGCGCGGGTGGGTACGACGTTGCCAAGTTCTACGACTCGCCCGGCGACGACCTGTTCGTGGCCACGCCGACCTACGGCTCGCTTTCCGGCGAGGGCTTCCATCATCACGCCCATCGGTTCGACGGCGTACACGCCTACGGCACATCCGGCGGCTACGACGTGGCCAAGCTCTACGACTCGGCAGACGACGACCTGTTCTACGGCGATTGGCGCGAAGGGGCCCTCTTCAATCCGGGCGTGTATTACAATCGTGCCAAGTGGTTCGAGCAGGTGCACGCCTTTGCCGGCAAAGGCGGTCACGATCGGGCCGAGCTGTACGGCTCACCCGGCGACGACACGTTCGTTACCGACGCCGATAACGGGGCCATGTTTGGCGAGTTCGACGGCGGCTTTTACAATCGGGCCAAGTGCGTGCAAGAAGTCTACGGTTATGCGTGGCAAGAAGGCCATGACGAGGCCTACCTGAAGGATACCACCCAGCCAGACGTCTTCCAGGCCCAGGGCAATTGGGCCCGCCTCTCCAACGCAGCCCTCAACTTCCTCGTTGAAGCGTCCGGCTTCAACAAAGTGCATGCCAAGGCCAGCAGTTCCGACGCCACCAAAGAAGTCCCGGAACTCGGCACGTTGAACTTCACGCTCGACCTGCTAGGCCCCTGGCAAGACAAGTAGGAGCAAAAAAGGGGACATTCTACTTTATTGAAAAAGTAGAATGTCCCCTTTTTCGTTTATTCCGCTAGATCGCCCATTTGGCGCAAGTAGTCGAACACCTGATCGGCCTCTTGCTTGTCGATGGTGCTGATGGCTGTGCCGACATGGACTAGTACGTAGTCTCCCACATCGGCTTCGGGGACGCAGGCCAGATTGACCTCCTTGACGATGCCGCCGAAGTTAACGCGACCGACGCGCAGCAACTCATCGCCCTGGTCGATACTGATGATCTGTCCTGGGACGGCTAGGCACATTTTCCACTTCTTTTCCAGGGCGGTCAAAAAGGGGACATTCTACTTTTCCAATAAAGTAGAATGTCCCCTTTTTTGTCCGAGGTCTTGGAGAATGGTTTGCGCGTGTTGTGTGACGCTGCTTACGGCGGCTCGTACGGGCGGGGAAAGGCCGATATGAATGTGCTGCTTGGCGGCGATCGAGATCGTGATTAGGAACATTTGCGGCAAGGGGCCGAGGATGGCTGCGGATTCTAGTAGATCGCGCAGACCGATGTCGTGGGCACTGAGGACGCGGGGAAAGTCGGCGGCGTAACGGGGTTGCGTGACCGATACCGTGCCGGGCTCTTGATCGTCGAGCGTAGCGTCGAGGATCAGCACCGTCGGGTATTCCTGGAAGCAGCCCAACAGGTGGAACCCGCCGGTGCCGCCGTCCAACAGGTCAACGCCGGGTGGAAGTTCGATGTCTTCGAGCGCACGGACGGCCTCGACACCGACTCCCTCGTCGCCGAGAAGCACGTTCCCGATCCCCAGGACCAGCACGGATGATTGGGTCATGCGTTACCTCGCGGCTTGTCGTCGGGTGACTTGGGTTTCCGCTGTTCGACGAATTTCCAGCCTCCGCCCATTGAGGAGAGTACTCCCCGGGCTTCGACGTAATCGTGATAGAAGACCAGATAGACGTGGACCATCGAAAACACGATAAAGAACCACATCATCATGTGATGCCACTGTCGCACGGCGAAATCACCGCCCATCAGGGGCACAATCCAGGCGAACATCCGTGGCAGCCAGGCCTCGCTCATGGCGGCGTAGAGTCCCAGGCCGGTCGCACACTGGAACAGGAACGCCAGGAACATCAGAAAGTAAGTCAGGCCGGCCAGCGCATTATGGCCGATCGAATCGACCGGTTCTCCTTCGGCGAGAAACACGTCGGTCTTGATCACCTGTCGCATCTCGCGCAGTTGAGCCTTTCGGTAGGGGATGAAGTTATGCCAGTTGGCGAACTGGTTTCCCACAAAACCCCAGTAGATGCGAAAGACGAAGTTGAAGAGGAACACGAACGCGGTCACGAAGTGGATGAACCGGACGGTTCCGAACCAATAGCTGAACGAGGCCTCGCCGACAACCTGAAAGGTCAACGGCCGACCGATGGTGAAACCCGTGGCCACCAGCACGACAATGCAGGCGGCATTGATCCAGTGGTAGAACCTCACGGGAAGTTCCCACACGTAGACGCGGTGAAGGACCGTTCCGTTCATTGCAACCTCCTGGCGTCAAAAGACACTTACTTGGTGGATGTGACGGCCTTTCTCGTCATGCACGTGCACGGCGCAGGCGATACAGGGATCGAAGGAATGGATGGTGCGAAGGATCTCGAGCGGCTGCTCCGGGTCGTGGACCGGGGTGCCGATCAGCGCCGCTTCGTAGGCGGACATTTGCCCGTTGGCGTCGCGCGGCGAGGCGTTCCACGTGCTGGGGACGACCATCTGGTAGTTGGCGATCGTTCCGTCTTCGATGACAATCCAATGGGCCAAGGCCCCGCGCGGCGCTTCGCTAAGCCCAATGCCCTGAGCCCGCTTGGGCCAGCGATCCGGAGACCATTTCTCGTCATTGAACATCCGCGAGTCGCCGTTCTTGATGTTCGCCATGAGTTGTCCGTAAAACTCCTGAGCCCAACGCGCGACCAGTCGGGTTTCCAGACCCCGGGCGGCCGTGCGACCGAGCGTCGAGAAGAGGGCCTCGATCGGCACGTCGAGTTGCTTCAGCGCGGCCCCGATTTCTTCTTTAACCTCCTCGTGACCCGACGCATAAGCGACCAGCATCCGGGCCAGGGGCCCGACCTCCATGGCATGGCCGTTGAACCGGGGCGTTTTTATCCAACTGTACTTGCCTTGCACGTCGAGCTGTTCGTAGGGCGGCTTGGGGCCCGTGTAGTTGAACTCCGTCTCGCCGTCAAAGGGGTGCAACCCGGCCGAGTCGTCGCCCGAGTATTCGTACCATGAATGTGCGATGAACTCCTGGATCTGGTCCTTGTCTTTCTCGTCCACCTCGACGATTTCGTTGAGGTTCCGGTCGAGAATCACACCGCGCGGGAACTTGAAGTGGGCCGGGTCGTTGTATCCGTTGGTCGGCAGGTCGCCATAGCAAAGGTAGTTGGACAGCCCGCCGCCGATGGCCCCCCAGTCCTTGTAAAAGGAAGCCACGGCCAACAGGTCGGGCAGATAGACCTGCTCGACAAATGTTTGGGCCTCGCCGAGCAGTTGGGCGACCATCGAGAGACGTTCGGCGTTCAGTGCATTGGCCTCGTCGATGTTCACGGCGCACGGCGCACCGCCGACGAGATAGTTGGGATGCGGGTTCTTGCCGCCGAAGATGGTGTGAACCTTGACGATTTCTTTTTGCCACTCGAGCGCTTCGAGATAATGGGCCACGCCCAGCAGATTCACTTCCGGCGGCAGCTTGTAGGCCGGATGACCCCAGTAGCCGTTGGCAAAGATACCGAGTTGGCCGCTCTCGACGAAATGGGCGATCCGTTTTTGGACGTCCGTGAAGTAACCGACCGAACTCTTGGGCCAGTTGGAAATGCTCTGAGCGAGATCGGACGTTTGCTTGGGATCGGCTTTCAGCATACTCACCACGTCGACCCAATCGAGCGCGTGGAGGTGGTAGAAATGGACCACATGGTCCTGCATATACTGCGTGCAGAACATCAGGTTGCGGACGATCTCGGCGTTGGGCGGCACGGTAATGTCCAGGGCATCCTCGACCGTGCGCACCGACGCCAGGGCATGGACCGTGGTACACACGCCGCATGCCCTTTCGGTGAAGGCCCAGGCGTCGCGCGGGTCGCGCCCCTTGAGAATCCGCTCGAACCCCCGGACCATGGTTCCCGAGCTGTAGGCGTCGACGACTTTGCCGTCCTTCACCTCGACCTCGACCCTCAGATGGCCTTCGATTCGGGTGACCGGATCAATAACGATGCGATTTGCCATCACTCGCCTCCTTTCTCTGTCGGCGAATCGAGGGTGCTTTCCTCGACGGTATGTTGGATCAGCTTTCGTTTGCGGATGTTGGTGGCGACGGCATGGGCGGCGATTCCGGCCGCGGTGGCCGCCCCGATGGCCACGCCGACGGTGTCCGCGGTGGTCTCGATGCCAAAGCCGGGAAACGATGCCAGATGCTGATAGAACGGTCCGTTGTCCCAGAAATTGGCCTCGCTGCACCCGATGCAACCATGGCCCGACTGGATCGGAAAGCTCACGCCATTGTTCCACCGCATCACGCCGCACGAGTTGTAAGTGACCGGCCCGCGGCATCCGACCTTGTAGAGGCAGAACCCGCGCTTGGCGTTCTCGTCGTCGAAGCTTTGCACGAAGAGCCCGGCATCGTAGTTGGGTCGGCGGTAGCACGTGTCGTGAACGCGACGCGAGTAGAACGCCTTCGGACGCCCCAGCCCGTCGAGTTGGGGAATTCGGTCGAAGGCCAGCAGGTGCACGATCGTGCCGACCATGACCTCGGCAATCGGCGGACAGCCGGGCACGTTGATGATCGGTTTTCCGGAGATGATTTTGTGGACCGGCGTGGCGCCCGTCGGATTGGGCGAGGCCGCCTGGATGCACCCGTTCGAGGCGCAACTTCCCCAGGCAACGATGGCTTTGGCGCCTTCGGCCGCCTCGGTCACGATGTCCAACGCCGTGCGTCCGCCGATGCAGCAGTAGACGCCGTCGGCCTTGGTGGGGATCGAGCCTTCCACAAGCATCAGGTACTCGCCCTTGTGCTTCTGCATCGTCTCGTGCAAGGCCGCTTCGGCCTGATGCCCGGCGGCCGCCTGGAGCGTCTCGGTGTAGTCGAGCGAGATGGTGTCCAGAATCACATCGGCGATTATCGGGTGCGACGATCGAATGAACGATTCGCTGCAGCAGGTGCACTCCTGGAAATGAAACCATACGACCGGCAGCCGCGGTTTCGTATCCAGAGCCTCGACCACCTGGCCCAAGGCCTCGACGGGGATGCCCGCGGCGGCGGCCATCCATCCGCAAAACTGAAGAAAATCGCGGCGGGAATAGCCCCGATTGCTTGCCCGCTGCCAGACGGTTTGCGACTGACCGCTCATAGGAACCCTCCTCCCGAGTCAAAGGAAACGAGCTAAAGAAAACGATCCAAAGGAAACTCGCACACGACCGTCGGCCGCATGACACAACCGCACCGTATCGTTCTTACGCAGAGTTGTATCACTACGCCATCTACTGTTGAGCGTCGCTTGC
>CAYYOX010000092.1:6525-14682 GCA_964473065.1 uncultured Planctomycetaceae bacterium
ATCGTTCTTACGCAGAGTTGTATCACTACGCCATCTACTGTTGAGCGTCGCTTGCAGCGGCAAAGAAGTCAAGTTAACTTGGGTAATCTACTCCCTTCCGGCCCTAGGGATTATCCTTAGGGCGTGCAAAGAAATCGGTTCCCGAATTCGTTTAGCCGCCGGTACGGCGGTGAGGGGCACAGCTTCCGATCTCACCGCCGTACCGGCGGCTGAACTGGAGAGAGGCGGTAAGTTGAAAGGGCAGCGGGCAGAGTTACCGCGGATGCCTCGATCTCTTTAGAATGGTCCGGTTATTCTTTCGGCGGCAGGGTGAAGCAGAAGGTCGAGCCGTGTCCCGGGCCAGTCGACTCGACCCACAGTCGCCCGCCGTCGAGTTCGATAATTCGCTGCACCAGGGCCAGGCCGATGCCTGTGCCTTCGACCTGTGGATCGAGTTGTTTGAACAGTCCGAAGATGTTTTCTTGGTAAGGGGATTCGATCCCTATGCCGTTGTCGCGTACGAAGCAGACGATCTCGTCATCGTCTTTTCGGGTTCCAATTTCGACGCGTGGCTCGGGTTGGTCGCCCATGTATTTTATGGCGTTTTCGATCAGGTTTTGCATCACCTGGTGCAAGCGGAAACGGTCGCCATAAAGCACTGGCAAGTCGTCGGCGATTTCCACCTGTATATTCTGCTGGGTGATTGTCCCGGCGAGAAGTTCCACTACTTCGTCGACCAAGCCGCCAAGGGGGACGTCTTCCGGCGGGTTGACCACGCGCCCGATGCGAGATAGTTCCAGAAGGTCGCTTAGCAGTTGTGCCATTTTGTCGGCTGCCCCGCCTATGCGAGCGGAATAGTCTTTCAGTTTTTCGGTATTTCCTTTCAGGGCCTCCTCTTCCAGCATTCCCAGGAAGCCTTTGATGGTAATCAGCGGGCTTTGCAGGTCGTGGGAAGCCGTATAGACGAATCGTACCAGCTCGGCGTTCTTGGCCTCGACGCTCTGGAGGAGTTCCTCGCGTTGCGACTGGGCCTGCATACGCTCGATTTCTGCGGTTGCCCGAGAAGCGAAGATTTCCAACAGCGATCGGGCAAGAGATCCCAATTCGCTGAGGAAAGGTTTTTCGTCCAGCACGACCAGGATCCCGAGCGACTCTCCGGAGGAACTGAACAACGGGGTCCCGAGATAGCTTTCCGCTCCCATGTCGACCAAGAGTTGGTCCTCGGGAAAGTGTTTCTGAACGTCTTTTCCGTGGAAGCACGTGTTTTGGCCGACGACGTTTGCGCAAGGTGTACCGGCCAGATCATACTCGAAGTTCTCGACGATGTTTTGGCCGTTCCAGACGGCGATCGTACGGATCTTATTCAGTTCCGGGGCCACTAACTGGCCGATCAGTGCGTATCGAACACCGAGGACTTGGGCCAGATGTTGCACCAGACAGCGGAAGAACTCTTCGCCGGTGGTGGCCGAGGTGCCTTCGACGGTCGTCCTCAGCATTTCCTCCATGCGCCGGCGGTCGGTGATATCCCGGACCACGCCCGCCATGCGGATCACCTTGCCGTGTTCGTCTCGAAAGACATCTCCCGCTTCGGATACCCAGCGGACGGTTCCGTCGGGCCATACGATGCGATGTTCGATCGAGTACTCGCGTCCTTTGTCGATGCAGGCGTCGACCGCATCGATCACGAGTTGGCGATCTTCCGGATGCACGGACTCGAGAAAGGCTTCGTAGGTCGTGCCGAACTGGCCGGGTGCGAATCCGAACAGGGGTGCGATTTGGTCGGACCACTGCAACTCGCCGGCGGGGATATTCCAATCCCAACTCCCCATGTTGGCCGCCCGCTGAGCCATTGCATAGCGTTCTTCGCTTCGCCGCAAGGCTTCTTCGGCCTGCTTGTGCTCGATGATGGTTCCCAATCGTTCTGCCGTAACGGCCAAAAGCGTCTGCTCTTCATCGAGAAAGGGGCCGCCTTCACTTTCCGGTATGGCTTCCAGATAAAACACCTCCAACGACCCAACCTGATTCCCGTGCGCAAAAACATCGCACGTGTGCTTCCAAGAGGTCTCGCGAAAGTTGTCGCTCTGAAACGATTCGTCTTCCAGGAGAATTCTCACACAAGCCTGTTGCGGGAATTGCAAAGCCTGAGGAAGAGAATCGATGGTTTCCCGCAGGATTCCCTCCAAAGAGGTCTCCTCCTCGACACGGCGGGAGATCGCGTAAAGGAAGTCGAGCTCCCTCACTCGCTTGGCGAGTGCGCGGGTGCGCTGCCCGACCAGCGCCTCCTGCTGGCGATAAGTCACCGAGTAGCGCAAGGCGATGGCGATCACCGGGGAAAGCGCTTTGAGGATCTCGGCCACCGCGTCAATGCGATGCATCTCGGGAAGGCCGAGCAGCAACACCACGCCGGCCGTCGTGTCGCCGATTTTCAACGGGCTGGCCAGCGCCGTTTTATACTCCATGTTGTCGAGCGTTTTCCGGATGTCCTGCTCGCAACTTCGGTCCCACACGGCCGGCTGCTGCAGTTCGTGCGTATGCTGGGCCAAGTGATCGAGGTCGGTCTGAACGATTCGCTCCCGACGACGCTCGGGACAAACGGCCACGACCTCGTGCCCGGCACCTCCGAAATCGTGCAGACATCTCGCCAATACGACGCAGTGGGCGCCGGTCAAATCGCGCAACTGCTGCGTTAGCGAAAGTCCCAACTCACTTGGCCGATCGGTATGAGTCAGCAACTCGCTGAGGATATCCATCGCCATGAATTGCAATGGCAGCGATCGTTTGTCGTCGCGTAGCCCGGTATCACGAGGCATCTTGGCTGAGCTCCTCTTGGGCCGTTGCAATCGCGACCCTCAGACTCTCGATCGAAACCGAGACCACTTCCCAGGGAAGCTCCACGTAGTCCGAGAACGCCTGCATTTCTTCTTCGGGTACGGGGATCGACCCGAGGTCGAGGTAGACCAGCTTCGAGTGCAGGTCAATCATCACGCAGCGGACGCTCTCGCGCTGGTCGCCGATTCCCGCTCGCACGACTTCCTGCCAACGGTGTGCCCAATCGGGCAGTACGAAAAAGGCCCGCTCGCGACGTAGCTTTCGGAAGCGATTGCGCCCCAGCAAGAGCTCGAAGCAGTTGGCCCCCTCCGGGCGGCAAACGCCCAGCTTCCTTACGCGATCGATCATGTAAGGGTCGCAGTCGCCATAGAGCAACAGGATTTGTTTCCCCCGATCGCGCTCCCGTTCTATCCGAGTTTCCAACCGGCGGGCGAGTTCCTTCGGACGCATGTGCAGCAGAGAATCGAGGTAGCGAACGGGCAAATCGAACTCACCCTGTTCGCGCAACATTTCCAGTGCCGTGCGAAACACGGTGCAGGCGATGCAAACCGTACCCGGCGACGTCTTACCCATGGCCGTCTCCCGAGGCAAACGCGTCGGCCGCTTCGCGGATCGCGTGGATGTTCTCCGGCGGCGTGTCGAAACCGATGTCGGCGGCACTGGTTCCCAAGACGAAGTGCGGGTCGTCCTGTCGGTCCTGGAGCGCTTCGAGACAGTTGGCCCGGATATCTTCCCGCTTTTGCTGAAAAAGAGTCGGCCCGTCGATATTCCCCAGCAGCGTCGGCTGGGGACCCACGTTGTCTCGGGCTTCGGCGAAGCTGTCTTGCCCGTTAAGCACAAACGCCACCACATTGGGCAAACCGCCCAATAGGTCGAGATGTTTTGCCAATGGCGCCCCCCCGGAGTGGACGATGATCGGCCCGTCGACTTCGGACAAGGCCTCTCTCATCGCGGGAACCGTGATTCTCTCGGCGATCTGGCGCGAGACGATGGTCGGGTTCACGAAACCGGCCGGAACGACCACGAAATCGGCGCCCTCGGAGAACAACGCCCGGATCCAGCGCACGGCATGTCCCACGGAAACATCCAACATGCGCTTTGCAAGATCCTCGTCGAACAACAGCGTGTTGAGCCACTCCTCGATCCCCAGCAGCAAGGCCGGAAGATCGACCGGGTTGGACGCCACCGCCGCGATGGGAACCTCGCCGCCATGCTCGGCCGCCAACTGCCGAATGGCCTCGCGAAAAAACGCTAGCCTCGGATGGCTATCTATGTCGGGGACGACCAGTTGGTCGATTTCCGCGGCCGAGGAAAGCGCCGGTTGGACCACGTTCGGGGCCTGATTCTCGAAGTAGCGCACCTGGCAACCAAACGCGCTGGCTTCCATGGGAAGTGAAAACGGACCGAAAAGGACGTCCGGCCGATAGGTTTCCAAGGCGGCCGACTGACCACGCACGTAGGCGGTCGAGTTGGTGTAGTACTCTTGAAGCGGACACTCCGTCAACTTGGCCCCGTGCAGGGATAAAACCAGACTGACCGGGCGCCGATCCACCGGGCGGCCTTCCAATGCGGCTAAGACTCGTTCTCGTCCGTTCATGTCAGGCTCCCTGCCATCTTGGCTCGCTCCCAAAGTTCCTCCACCATGCCGGGGGCCGCCAAGGCGTTCCGTGCCGTGCCGTCGCCGCCGACCTCTTCCACCAACTCCGGACGAAGAACGAAAACCGCACCGCCAACGGCCAATTGCAGCCGACCGGTCAGCCCCCGCTTGTCGATCTCCTCGCGCAACTTGACGATATTCATCGCCGTGCTGTACATCATGGCCGAGACGCCGATCACCCGGGCGCCGACCTCCAGGGCCTTATCGACAAATTCCTCAGGCGGAACATCGATGCCCAAATCGATGACTTCCCAACCGGCCGTCCGCAGAAACGTGCCGACCAAGCGACGCCCCAAGGCGTGGCAATCGTCTTCGATGTTCCCCAGGATCATCGGCCCTTTCGATGCCAGGCCGGTGGGTCCCGATTTGCCGGAGGCCAGAAGGCTCTCCAGCACGTCTTCGGCGACCTTGGCGGCCACATAGCCATGGGCCAGGCTGGCGCCGTCGTCGGTATCCCACCAACGGCCAATCTCCCCCAGCACCGATTCGAGCAAGTCGAGCACCGCCAAGTTGTCATCCTGGGTTTCCGCCCAACGGAGGATCAACTCGCCGGCCGAATGTCGATCGGCAACCAAGATTTTCTCGATAATTGCTGCCCGCAAAGCGGCCGGTTCGTCCGGCATGATTTCGTCTCCCCAAATCCGACGCAAGAAACACCATTCCGCTACGTTTTCAGCCAGCAACGCTACGTTTTCACCCAGCAACGCTGCCCTCACATAGCAATACTACCGCATTCCGGCAAACTCGCAAACAGAGGCCGGCAGGCAGCTATTTCGGGGGGCGGGGCTTTGCCCCGGCATTTCAGCCAAACGAAAAGCCCACGGGCTGCAACCCGTGGGCTTAAGTAATGCTTTGACTTCTCGATTACGTGGACTGCGACTTCTCGGCCCCCATATTGATGCTCGGGAATCATTCCTTGTACGCCATCACTTCGACCAGGTAAGGACAAGTATCTTGACTGGATAACAAAGATGAAAGACCAAGACCCCAGTTTGTCTGGCCTTGATCATTCCAGCATGTCTACGGGATACTCGACGGTCTTCCCGGTGGTCTTGTCGATCGGCATGGGCGCCTTGGCCGAGCGGAGGAAGTCTGTCAACGTGTTGGCCATTTCGCGCAGCTTCGTCGGCTCGCTGGCCGCGAGGTTCTGCCGCTCGCCGATGTCGTTGCGCAGATTGTACAACTCCAACCCTCGGTCTACATGCTGATAGATCAGTTTCCAGTCGCCCTTGCGGACCGAGCTGTAGGGCGGCTGGTCGTAGGTGTTCGGGAAGTGCCAAAAGATCGGCCGCTGGGGGTCGGCCGGCGGTTGTTGGTTCAGCAGAGGGATGAAGCTGATGCCGTCGATCGTGCCGCCGATCTGCTTGTACCCCGTCACGCCGGCCATTTCGAGAAACGTCGGGAAGATGTCTTCGATGATCAAGTAGTCGTTGCAAGTGGTTCCCGGCTTGACCGTGTCCGGCCATTTGACGATCATCGGCACGCGCGTACCGCCCTCGTAAGGAGTGATTTTGTGGCCCCGTAAGGGAAGATTCTGCGGGAGGCCGCGCGGGCAGCCGTTGTCGCTCATGAACACGACGATGGTCTGATGGGCCACGCCGAGCCGTTCGAGGTTGGCCAGGATATCGCCCAGCGATTTGTCCATGCCCTCGATCATCGACGCAAACACGGCCGGCAGTCCCTTGAGTCCTGCATCGGTGTACTTCTTGAGGAATCGGTCGTCCTTTTCCCAGGGTGCATGCACGGCGTAGTGCGACATGTAGAGGTAGAACGGCTTGCCGTCGGCCACCGCCCGGTCCATGGCCTGATTGGCCTCGATGGTCAAGGCCTCTGTCAGATAGACGTCTTGGCCATGGTACTTATCCAGCCCTGGCACGTCCCATATACGACCGCCTTTACGGAAGGCGGCGCTGTAGTCGTTCTTGCCGAGGTAGCTGCCGGGCCCGCCGGCCGCGTGTCCGGCGATGTTGATGTCGAAGCCCAGGTTCCGCGGATCCTCGCCGGGCGTACCCTGGGCCCCGAAATGGGCCTTGCCCACGTGAATCGTCCGATAGCCGGCCTTCTGCAACAACATCGGCAGCGTCACGGCATGCACGGTTCGCTCCACGCCCGGCTCGGCACTCAGTCCGTTGAGGTTCCAGTCGGGCGGTTGGATTATCGGATGATTCGAGTCGGGCGAGCGGTTTTTGCGCAACGTCCAGTTGGTAACCCCGTGCCGAACCGCGCTCAGCCCGGTCATCAGGCTCACCCGCGACGGCGAGCAGACCGCACACGCGTATGCCTGCGTAAACTTCATCCCCTGCGCCGCCAGCCGCTGCATATTCGGCGTCCGGTAGCGCCGATTGAGCTTAGTGACTTCCGTATGGAACGGCACCGACGTATCCTGCCAGCCCATGTCGTCGACAAAGAAGAAGACGATGTTGGGGCGAGGCGTCTCGGCGGCCGCGGGTCGGCTCGCCATGCAGGGCATCAGGCCGATGGCAGCAACGATAATCATAATACGACACATAGGGTTCCCTTTCGTCTTGTTAGTACCTCCGCGTCCCTGCGTCTCCGTGCGCTATCCTTCTCTCGTGTTTTTGTAACCGGTCGAGAGGCGTTTGTCCATGGAATGGTGTGAAAAAGGCCCAAAATTTCCCGGAAGTCGACCGTTTGCCGTCGGGCCGGTTGCCGAAGGTTGCCCGTGGGTGATACACTACGGTTGACCACGAGAATACAAAGCCGCGACCGTTGGTCGCGCCCGGCATTGCCGGAAAAACGATCCGCCCGTATGTTTTGGCGCGACCAACGGTCGCGGCTTTATAGGAGGAATCTTCGATGTATAAGACTATGACCGCCCTGATGCTGCTTCTGGTGTTAGGCAAGATGACCTTGAGCCGGGCCGAGGAGGCTGACTATCCCTATCGGCCCGTGCCGTTTACCGACGTGCAGGTCGACGATACGTTCTGGAAACCGCGCATGGAGACCAATCGCACCGTGACGATTCCGTATGCGTTTGGAAAGTGCGAAGAGAACGGGCGGATGGACAACTTCAAGATCGCCGGCGGCCTGATCGAGGGCGAGCACCGCGGCGGATTCCCGTTCGATGATACCGATCCCTACAAGATCGCCGAAGGGGCCTCGTATGCCCTGATGCTCACACCCGACCCGGTGCTCGAAGAGTATCTCGACGACCTGATCGCCATGATTGCGGCCGCTCAGGAAGACGATGGGTATCTTTACACCTGCCGGACCAACAAGGCCGAGCACCTGGAAAACTGGTCGGGCAGCGAACGTTGGGAGAAGCTGGCCGGCAGCCATGAGCTCTACAACGCCGGGCACATGTACGAGGCGGCCGCGGCCCATTTCCAGGCGACCGGCAAGCGATCGTTCCTCGACGTGGCCATCAAGAACGCCGACCTGATGGTCAAGACGTTCGGGCCCGGCAAACTGCAGCTTCCGCCCGGCCATCAGGTGATCGAGATGGGGCTGGCCAAGCTCTATCGGGCGACCGGCAAGCAGGAATATCTGCAACTGGCCAAGTTCCTCCTGGACGCCCGCGGCCGCGAACTCGACGGACGTGCCTTGTGGGGTCCCTACAATCAGGATCACAAGCCGGTCGTCGAGCAGGACGAAGCGGTCGGCCACGCGGTGCGGGCTTCCTACATGTACGCCGGCATGGCCGACATCGCCGCACTGGCTGGCGATGCGGA
>CAYYOX010000093.1:0-14624 GCA_964473065.1 uncultured Planctomycetaceae bacterium
GCCCTTGTTTCGCCGGCTCCACGCACCCTACGTGATGGATCTGGTGAGAAATGCGCCTTAGCATGCTGCAAGTTTGCGTTTGGCTCGGATTCGGTCGATGGATACGTGTTTCTGGAAGGCCGAAAGGTCGACGAGTTTCGCGGATAGAACCCAAAGTCAGAAGAAGATTCCCAACCCCTTTAGCCCTTCCTTCCTTTAACTCCCAGCCCCCCGGACGGGTTGTTTGCCTCTGTTTTTCAAGGTTCCATGAAACGATTTCGGCCCAAACTGCGTCTATAGGGTGGATTTTCGACTTCTTTGGCGACACATTTGGGGTGCTTGGCGCAAATACCTTTACAGACGCGGCAAAAACGCGTTTAGCCGCCGACGGTACGTCGGTGTGATTGACTGCTTATGACTCAATGGATCAGCAACAAGAGCGGGACGTAGCCTACGGGTTGCGGCACGGAAAGACCGAAGCCTGGCAGGCGCTTTATGATGCGTACTGTCGCCGGGTATGGTGCGCTATAGCACAACTGCTGGGGCCCGACTCGACGGACATCGCCGACGTGGTGCAGGAGACGTTCCTGGCGGCCGCCCGCTCGGCGCGAAACTACGACCCGGCCAAGGGGACCCTGTGGATGTGGCTTAGCGGCATTGCCCGACGACACGTGGCCTTGCACTGCCGTCGACAGCAGCGACACGGGCGAGTATCCGACGACAATTCACCGGTCGCCCGGCAAATTGCCGGATGGCTCGACGATCGCCAGCAATTGCCCGAGGACGTGTTGGCGGCCGCCGAAACCGCGTCGCTGGTCCGCAGCGTGTTGACACAACTGCCGGCCGACTACGAGGAACTGCTCACGGCCAAGTATTGCGAAGGGGTCAGCGTGGACCAGATCGCTCGATCCAAGAATAGTTCGTCGACGGCCGTCCGCTCGAAACTCGCCCGGGCGCGCCGCGCCTTTCGACAAGTCTTTACCAAAACCTCTGCATGTTCGAACAGTGATCATGGGAGGAGCAACGATGCACCCTGACAACGACCATCACGACGATTCTAGGTTCGACGAGTTACTCGGCTCGTTGACCGGCGCCGACTTACCGCCGGACGAGCAGTTCCTGCGCCGACTGCGAGACCAATCGACCGAAACCTTCGAGGCGGCCGGTACGCCGAAGACTCAACTTCCCCAAAGGAGACATCGCATGTTCATCTTGGCATGGCGGACCATCGCGGCCACACTAGCCCTGGCCTTCGGAAGCACACTCTGGTTCATGGCCGGCTCGGACGATCCCTCGTTGGCCTTCGGCGCGGTGCTCGAGCGGTTGGGTGAAGCCGAGACGCTGCACCTGGAAATCACCCGCGACGGCGAGTCCGACGACGTGTGGGTCAAGCGGCCCGGGCGATTACGATGGAACCATGCCGACGGCACCTACCGCATCGCCCGGGGTCCGCAGCAATGGCACGTCAACGAACAAGAGAACCGAGCCTCGCTACACCCGGCAGCCTATTTTGGTGGCGAAAAGCCGGCGCTGGACGCCTTGGCGCTGCTCGACTTGCCACCCATCGAGCAGCCGGGGAAACTGCGGGCCCGGCAACCGGTCGAGCAGGTCAAGCGCGACGGCAAGTCGCTCTGGATGTACCGTTTCGACGCGTCGTCGGCCAAGGGAAAGATCCACATCGAGGCGGCCGTCGATGTCGACACGTTGGCCCTGCGATGGATCCGGGCCGGGTGCGAGTCGCGACCACCGGTCACCTTGGCGGTCCGCGCGGTCAGCGAGCCGGTCGATGAGGAACTGTTTGTCGTCGGCAAGACACTCACCGAAGACGGGCGGATCGGCAAGGTCCGCGACCTGCAAGGCATTGTGGCCGTCCGGCCGGTCATGCACCAACGCTTCACGCCCGTGGTCGGGCGGATGCTCGTGCGGCCCGGCGATTGGCTGCGGACCGACGCCCGCGGGGCCAACGCCATGACCGTGCGACTGATCGGCACGGCCGACGTAACCCTCGGCCCGGGAACGCTCGTCGAGGCCGTCAAGCCGAACGAGATCCGCGTACACCATGGCCAACTCAAGATCGCCGCCGAGGCGGACACGCCGCTGAACATTATCGGACCGGACGGCCAATCGATCCAAGTGACCGACACGCGAATCTATCGGACCGAGGGGCAAGCCTTAGTGCCGATCGAGAAGCCGCCGCTTTGGTTGCAAGGTTTCGAGGGCACGACGGCCGACGAGTCGATCGGCTCGTTGGTCGTGCAGCTCGACGGGCGCAGCGTACCGCTGACGGTCGGCTATCACAAAGTCTCGGTCGACATCCGCGATCAGATCGCTCGAACGGTGATCGAGGAGTCGTTCGTCAACCATACGGCCGGCCGGCTCGAGGGCGTGTTCCACTTCCCGCTGCCGCAAGACGCCTCGATCTCGGGCTTCGGCATGTGGATCGGCAACCGCCTGGTCGAGGCCGACGTGGTCGAGAAGCAACGTGCCCGGGAGATCTACGAAACGATCCTCCGCGAGCGTCGCGACCCGGGCCTGTTGGAATGGGCGGGTGGCAACATCTTCAAGGCCCGCGTGTTCCCGATCGAGGCCCACAGCGAGAAACGCATCAAGATCACCTACACCCAGGTGCTGCCGATGCGCGGCGATACCTATCGATACAGCTACGCCCTGCAAAGCGAACTGCTGCGGCAACACCCCTTGCGGGAACTGCTCTTGGACGTGAAGATCAACTCGGCCGTGCCGCTGCTGAGTGTGAAGTCACCGACCCACGTGACGCGAACCGACCGCACGCAGTATTCGGCCCATGTCGAGTTCAGCGCCCAGGAATATACGCCCTCGCGCGATTTCGAGGTGGTCGTGCAGGTCGACCGGAATCGGCCGGCCGTGGTCTTGATCCCGCACCGTCGGGGTGAGGACGGCTATTTCATGCTGCAAGTAATGCCGCCGACCGCCGCAGCAATGGCCGACCGCGAGATCCTGCCCGACGGCGAGCCGTTGGACCTCTTGATCCTCGCCGACACGTCGGCGTCGATCGATGCGGCCGGGCGCGAGGCCCGCGACGAGTTCCTAGCCGCCCTGCTGGGCTCGCTGACGCCGAAAGACCGATTCAATCTGGCCGTTTGCGATGTCGATTGCCAGTTCGCATTCGAGAAGAGCGTGCCGGGCGAGGGGGCGAATATAGACAAGGCACGCAGCATGGTAAGCCAGCGGGCCTCGTTGGGCTGGACCGATCTGGACCGGACATTTGCCGAGGCCTTGAAGCACTGCGGGCCGAAGACGCACGTTATCTACATCGGTGACGCGGTGCCGGCGGGCAAGGACTCCGACCCGGTAGCGCTGGCCAAGCGGTTGCGACTCCTATGGAAAGGCAAGCCCGGCACGCTGCACGCAGTAAGCGTCGGCAGCAGCTTCGAATCGGTCGTGCTCAGCGCGATCGCCTCGGCGGGCGGCGGGTCGATGCGCCAGATCGGCGCCGAAAAGGGACCGCGACGCGTGGCGCTCGAACTGCTCGGCGAGTTGGCCCAAGGCGCGGTGCGCGATCTGAAGGTCGAACTGGTCGGCCTGCAAACGGCCCGCGTCTACCCCGAGCGGCTGCCGAACCTCTCGGCCGGCATGCAACAGATCCTCTTAGGCCGTTACTTGCCCGAGGGAAAAGATCAAGCCGGCGAGGTCGTCGTCAAGGGCATGCAGGGTGACAAGCCGGTAGAGCTTCGAGCCAAGGTGTCGCTTGCCGATGCCGAGCAGGGTAACTCGTTCATCCCGCGACTTTGGGCCCGTATGCACCTCGATGCGCTGTTGCAACAGGGTTCGTCCCCCGCGGTTCGCAACGAGATCATCGGACTGTCCGAAGAGTACCACATCATCACACCCTACACGTCACTGCTGGTCCTGGAGAGCGACGCCGACCGCGAGCGGTTCAAGGTGAAGCGCCGCATGGAGATGCGCGACGGCGAACGGTTCTTCGCCGAAGGTCGCGACGCCGCCAACTACGAGCTGATGCAGCAGCAAATGAAACGCGCCGGCACCTGGCGAACCGGCCTGCGACGCGCCGTATTGCAGCAACTGATGGGCCTAGGCCGCAACGCAGAAATGTTCCAGGCCGTGGATCGCAATAGATTTAGGTATAAGGGAGGATCCGCGCGGGGCCGCCGGAGCGGACGCCTGCTATCCGAAAGTCTCTTCTTGGGCGACATGGGCGCCTCGCACGGATGGTTCGAAGATAAAAGCCTCGGCCTAGCAGGCGGCAGCTACTTCGCCAACAGTGCGGACTCCCGGCACAACCTGATGTTCGGCCTGGGGGCGAACTCGGATGCCGCGTTCATCGGGAACGAACTGGAAGGCCTCATGGCGACCAACGGGAGCATGGTCGACAGCTTCGGTTCGTTCGACTTGGCGAATAAGAAGCTGAGCGATTTTGACGAAGATTTCTCACGCCAGTTGGGTTCCATCGACCGCGAAACACCTGCCGAGCGGGAGAATCTACTTTTCGACGACTTCCTACCCGCTCTGGAATCCACCCGTGGCATCTATGATTCTAGTGTGCTCGTCGGTATGGACGCGCCCGGGGTTTTCTCGGCCGACTTTGGCATCCCAGCACTCCGCATGGTGGCGGGACAAGAGCTATCGCGACAGATTAGTTGGTTCAGCACACTTGACTCAAAGGAGCGTCAATCGGCGGGATACCCTGTGCGCCGCTATCGGGGGCGACGTCGCGAGATCACTTCACTCTTCTCTTCCTTCAATTCTCTCCTGAACGAAGGGAGATACAAACAGGCAGAACTCGCGCCGAACAACCGGTGGTTCAGGGGCCTTTTCCCCGGGTTGCCCGACCCGCCGGTCAAACCGCGGCCTCAACCGACCCAGCCGCCTTGGCCGAAGGAGGCGCGCGAGTTGGCTGGGCGGTTGTTGCGGACCGAGGCGTTGGCCCGACTTGAGGGCGGACTGCGGATCGAGCGGCAGGCCGACTTCTTCGACGTTCGGTTCGACGAACTTACGTCACGGGCTCCGTCGCTGATCCTGGTTTCTCCCGGGGCATGGTTGATCCGTACCGGCGGCCCCGGCTCGCAAACGCTGGTCAACTGGTGCGACGGGAAACAACGGGCCGTCCTCTCGCGCGACTTCCAACTCGGACGCCGCCGCGACGCCGTGCCGCTGGACCTGAGCAAGCCGCCGCTAGACATCAGCGGCTATGTCGTTACGTCGCTGGAGCAGACGTTCCGAAACTATACGGCCAAGATTCAGCCGCAAGGAGAGAATCGGGTCGAATTGGTGCTGACCAACCGCAACAACCCGCGCGAGGTCACCCGCGTGCTGATCGACACCGAGCGCAACGTAATCCTGCAACTTCAAAGCCACCGCAACGGCAAGGTCACCTCGACCAGTGTGTTCAGCCAGTTTGCCGAAGTGGCCGGCGTCTGGTGGGCCGGGCGGATCGAAACGACCGACCCGCAGGACCGCCGGACCACGGTAATCACCCAGAAGTTCACGCCGCTGGCCGCCGAACCGTTCGCCGGGCAGATCGAGAAAGAACTGGCTGGCCAGGATCGAGTGCAGTTCCTCAACCAGCCGATGGTTTCGGTCAACGAGGCCAAACGGGCATTAAGCGATGGCAAGGCGACGTTCGACGATCAAATAGTGATGATGCTGCACTTTAGCGCCAGCCAGCAGTGGGAGCGGGTGTGGGAGCATTTCGAGCAGGCCGAGAAGCTCGCCGGCGAGAAGCCCGGGTTGCGGTGGGTGCGCAATGCCTTGCTGAAGGTTAGCCGACGAAGGGAAGAACTCAAAGGGCGGATGATGGCGGAAGCGGGGGGCCTTGCAAAGCCGCAAGCGGCCGATTTGGTGTTGGCTCGCTATTTGGTCACTCAGGCGGGGGGAATCCTCGAGGCCAATGAGATGTTGGCCCTGCTCGATGTGCTCAAACCGGTTTACGAGCGACAACCGCCTTACCTGCATGCGATCAAGCAGTGGCGGCAACAGCAGATCAACTACCTGCGGCAAACGGGGCAGGCCGACGAGGCGTTGCGGCTGCGGGGTCAGTTGGCAGCCGACTATCCGCGCGATTGGAACCTACAGCAGCAGTACGTGCAAGAGTTGATCAACCAGCGCGAATACCAGGCCGCCTCGGACTGGCTCGATCACGTGATGGCAACCCATGAAGAAGAATCGCTGCGGAACCTGCGGGCCCAATTGTTGCGGACCCGGGGACACTACGGCAAGCTGGTCGAATTCCTGGCCGAGTGGGTCGCCGGCAATCCCGAGAACACCCAGGCCTATACGCAATATCTGACCGCCCTGATTCGCACCGATCGGGCCGAGGAAGCCGAGCAATTGGTCGACCGTTGGCTTCGTGAAGGCCGCGTGTCGGGACCGCTGCCCGACGACGTTCGCTCGCGGCTTAGCGCGGCCATTTCGCTGGCCATGGGGCGGGGACACAACTTGCATACGAACCGGATCGAACAGCGTTGGCACGATCCCTTGGCCGAGACGGCCCTGTTCTTCATCCACCACCAGCACGACTTCTCGCCCGCCGAGCAGATCATGGGCCACGGGCAGTTCCGCCGAACGGACGCCTGCCGCCGCGTGCGACGCGAAGTGGCCAAGATCCTGCTGCACGAATTGGACACCGTCCCGGCTGATCAGGCCGCACCGGCGGTCGATCGGATGGCGCAGGCCGCAAGGGTCAGGCGTCAGGTCGATCGGATCAGTCGGTTCGTCGATTGGATTTGGCCGAACGATCCCGAGGTCAAGCCGGAAGTCTGGAAGCGGATCGCCGAGGGACTGAATCGTCGCTGGCTGGCCGAGAAGGATCCCGAGATCCGAGATCGTCTGGCTACTCCCCTAATGCGCATCCTCTCGTCCCGCGTGGGCGCCCAGCAGCATTTGGCCTTCCTGCGGGAACAATTGGTCCGCGGCCCGGCCGAACGTCAGGCCGTGTATGCCGGGCAGTTGTTCAATGCCGTGCTTGGTCGGCCTTGGTCGCAGGCCCGCGAGGACGAACTGTTCGGGCTGCTCGAACAACTCTCCAACGCCGAGGAGCCGACCCAGCGGTTGCAAGCCCAGGTCGACGCCCTCTATCGGCTGACCGATCGGATGGTGCAGGCGCGGTTTCAGGCCGAGATGGGCAAGGTCAAGCATCAGGAGAAGCTTACTCGCACCGAACTTCGCCAGAAGCAGAAGGACAACATGCGGGCGGCCCGGCAGGGATTCGCCGACCGACTGCAAAGTGAGATCGCCAACCGCCCGGCGGAGCTTGCCCGATGGATGAACATCGAACGGCTTTATCTGGACGTGCTGTTTGGGCGGAACCTACGGCAGGTCGAGGCGGAGTGCTGGAAGCTGCTGGGCGACGATCCGCAAAAGGCGATCGTGAAATCCGGGCCGGGCGCTCAACTCGAGGCCGTCTTCCGCCAACGGTTGTTGACCACGATCACCAATCTGGCCGTCCGCAAGGAGACGCCGCCCGAATCAATCGAGCGGCTGCTGGCTTTCATCGAGCGGGCAGTCGACACGCTCGGCGAAAACGCGGCCCCTTGGAAGCAACTGAAGTATCAACTGCTAATCGCGTTGGACCGGCCGAAGCCGTTGGAGCAGGCCTTGCGCACGTGGCTGGCCGCCGACGAGCCGGACCATCGCTGGCGGTTGGCGCTTGGTTATCTGCTGGCCGAGCAAGGAAAGTTCGACGAGGCGGTCAAACAGTTCGAGGCCGTCGAGACGGTCGACGAGCTTACTCCGCAGCACTACCGCGCGTTGGCCCAATGGTACATGGTGTTGGACCGCCGCGACCAGCACGAGCGGGCCTTGGTCGCCGTATTCAAGACGATGCAAGAGCACGAACTGCACAACTGGCTGCGGCAAAAGCTGCAACCCTACCAGCGCCGCGAAGGCCAAATGCCTGAGGAGCTGGACAAGGACGTGCTTCGCGTCTTTGCCGCCTTGCTGCAAAAGGCCGACAACCCGCACCACAGCCTCTCGCTGCTTCGGGGATTCTATCGGGCGACGCACGATTTCCGGCTATTGCGGTCGGCGGCCGACGCGGTCGTGGGGCATACGGCCGGACGCGTTTATCCGTTCCTTGGGCAGATGCGATCGGTGCTCGATGAAGTTCGCAACGAGGCCACGGCCGATGAAATGCTCGAACACTTGGGCCAAGTCCGCGAGCGGATCAAGACGAACGTCGATCGTCGTGCGTTCGACCTGCTGGAAATGCTCGTCGAGCGTCGCAATGCCGAGTTGATCAACCAACCCGGCCCGCACGTCGAGAAGGCCCTGGCCGCCATGCAACGAGCGTTCAAGGGCGACTGGTCGTCGGGCGAGCCGCGATTGATGGCCGATTTCCTGGCCGGACTAGGGCACATTTCGCAGGCTCCGCTGGCCGACGAGCAGTTGCGGCAACTGCAAGCCCTGCACCGGCAGGCCGGCAAGGGGACCGTCGATCGGCTGCATATTGCCCAGCAGTTGGCGCAAACCGTTTGGAGCTACTCGCGGCAGGACGAGGCGATCGATCTGTTGCAGGCGGCCTTGGACGAGCATCGCGCGGCCCATGGCGGTCTATTGCCGACCAGTGCCAACGGGACACTCGACCGGTTCGTTTCGTATCTCGAACAACTCTCGCATCACGCCCGGGCCGAAAAGGTGCTCACCGATCAGCTTGCCCAGCCGGTCGGCCAGCAGCAGCGATACTGGCTGATCGGGCGGCTTTATCAGGTCTATTTGCACGCCTTGGGTCACGAGGGCGACGTTTCAATCGGCAGCGGCGAGGTGCTCTATCGGGCGATTGAGAAGCGCATCCGCGAGGAACTGCCGTCCGACGACGAAAACCACACCAACGCCCTGGTCCAGCGGCTGTGCCAGATCTACACGACGGCTCAGCAGCAGAAGCTGGCCAACGTGACCGAGGATATTAGGTTCTTTGCCATGGTGCAGGTGCCCGAGATCCTCAAGCGGCAGCACAATAACTACGAGTCGATCGTCCAAACGGTGGCCAAGTCGATCGTCCAAACGGTGGCCAATACGCTTCGCAGCCGGATCGGCCCGCGCGACGGCTTGGCATTCCTGGTCGATCGCTTGGAGCATGAGCCGGCCTGGCATCGCTACACGAACCGGGACGGCTGGAACCGGTACGGCCACCAGATTGCCCATTGGCGATCCGAGGCCAAGATTTTGGACGCCGGTTTGGAGGAACGTCTGCTGACCATCGTCACGGCCGAACTGCGGCGCGAGCTGCAAACACGGCAATCACGAAATCGCTACATCTACTATAGCGACCACTCGTACTTCTGGAAAGAAAAGGCCCCGGCCTTCGCCGCTGTGGCTGAGGAAGTATGGACCAAGAACCGCAACTCGGGCGCGGCCGTGCAACATATTGCCGACTATCTATATCACGGATTGGATCTGCACCAGCGGGCCATCGAGATCCTGTTGCTGGCCCATGGCCAGAACCTGCTCGACGAGGGTGGTCAGGCCAAGCTGGCCAGATTCCTCCACGAGCAAAACCGGCACGGTGAGTCGATCGCCATCCTGCAACCCATGGTGAAGCGATGGCCGAACAACATCCAGTATCGCGTGTGGTTGATGCATGCCTACTTCCGCACCGAGCGACACGAGGAGCTTCTCACACTGTTGAAGCAGACCGACGAGCACTTCCACCAGGGTGGACGTTGGACCGAAGGCGCCATGGGTGCGTTGGCCGCCAGTTGCCTGCAGAATCAGCTCTTCGAGCAATCGGTGGCCTATTATGATGAGCTTATTCCGTTGCACCAGCGGTCGCAACCGAACCGCGGCATCGGCAACGGCACGCTGTCGTCCTACTACCGGCAGTTGGCCCAGGCTCATGCGGGACTGAAGCAAACGGCCAAAGCGGTCGACGCGGCCTGTGGCGCGATCGTCAGTTGGGGGCGGCGGCACGACAATCGGCGGCAGGCCTTGGAGACGCTCAAGCACATTCTCTGGCAATCGCCCGACCTGGACGCCTATGCCGTCACACTGGACAAGCAGGGCGCCGAGACAGGGCAGGACAACCGGATCGTGCGCAAGGCGCTCGGCCAGGCCTATTTCGACCACGGCCACCCGGCCAAGGCACTGGCCCAATTGAAGGTGGCCGTCGCGCTGCAGCCGAACGATCGCGAGATCCACGACGCGCTGATCGCTTGCCATGACAAACTGGAAGACCGGCAAGGGGCCATCGCGCAAATGCTGGCCTTGACCGAGTTGGCCCGACGTGATATTGAACTCTACCGCAAGCTGGGTGATCGACTAAAAGGTCTCGAACAGCCCCAACAGAGCGAACGGGCCTACACCTCGATCGTCGAGATGCAGCCCAAGGAATCCGAGAGCCACGCCCTGCTGGCCGAGATCCGTCAGGGTCAGGACCGTTGGGCGGACGCCGCGGATCATTGGCGGCAGGTGGCCGAAATCCGCGCCTTGGAGCCAACCGGTTTGCTGAAACTGGCCGCCGCCCAGATCCATCTGAAACAGTGGGATCACGCGCAACAGACGTTGGGAAAGCTTACCGTCCGGAGTTGGCCCGAGCGGTTCGGCGACGTTCGCGGCGAAGTGCGGCAACTGAGGCAACAGATCGAAAAGGGCCGTAAGTAGTCCCGAAGGGCCAAAAAACTTCGCCGAATAACAACTTCCTGTCGAACAACAACGTCCGACGAGGTTAGAACGTCATTTTCGGCCGATTGGCTGCGTCTGTGTCATCAAGTCATACCTATTGCGAGACACGTCAAGAAAGGACCCTGCGCGAAACACTCCATTGGGGGGCGGCCCGATTCGGTCCATCGCCGGGTCGCAAGCAATCTGGCACACGTTTTTCGACATGCCCCTAAGATTCGTGAGACACGCTCTACGGTCTTCTATTTGCCTCCAGTCTGCCCCTTTTGACAGAATTGGACTTGCGTACGTGAGCCCCGATGGTTGTCGCCCGAATCCAAGATCGCTATACTGTCTCTCAACTGCTGATGCCGATGGTTTACCTACGATTACAAGTACGGCCTCAATACTGGCCAAGTCGCCTCGAATTTCCGCGCGGTTCCACTTGGCGGCAGAATCGTCAGTCGAAATGCGCTCGATCAATTGCATCGACAAGTTCCGGCGGTCTGGAGGTTGATGAGTGAGTTCCACAGCACAACGGAAGAACTCCAAGCAGCGCCCGCGAAGAATCCATGAGTTTCAGCCCGTAACAGGAATGACAATTCAACGTCAAACAGAAAGGCAACTACCATGGCAGACAGGACTGATCGTCGATGTTTCTTAGCGAGGGGCGTACTGGGAGCGGCTGGGATTGGCGCGGCATACAGCAGCGTCGAGGAGCGTATCCTGCTGGCCTCGATGGAAGATGGAGTTGCCCAGGCCACTTCGAACAAGACGGAAAAGCCCAAGACCGATATTCCACCCGACAGTCTGTCGTGCGGCAAGATCTGCGATGTGTCGCTGAGCCGGCTGTTCATCGGCGGCAATTTGATCGGCGGCTGGGCCCATAGTCGCGACCTGATGTACGCTTCCGAGCTGTTCAAGTCCTACAACACCGAGGCCAAGGTCTTCGAGACTCTGGAGCTTGCCCAGGCGTGCGGCGTCAACACGATCCAGTTGGACCCCAAGTGCTGGCCCGTGCTGACGAAGTACAACAAGGCACACACCGACAAGATCCAGACCATGGTCTGCGTCTCGCTAATCGAGGACAAGGCCAAAATGAACGAGGAGATCAAGCGTCAGGTCGACCTGGGCGCCACGCTGATCTATTCGCACGGCGGCGTGACCGATACCCACATGATGAACGGCGGCAGCACGGACGTGATCGGGCAAATGGTCGACTTGATCAAAGCGCAAGGCCTGCCCGCCGGAGTCGGAGGCCATTCGTTGAAGATGCCCGTCGCTTGCGAGAAGGACAAGGTCGACCCCGACTTCTACGTCAAGACCTTCCACATGGACCGATATTGGTCGGCCACGCCCAAAGATCGACGAACCGACTACGAGTGGATGCGCAGGAACTCCTCCGACCACGACGCGGCCAACGACAACATGTGGTGCCACAACCCCGAGGAAACGGCGGCCTTCATGGAAACGGTCGACAAGCCTTGGGTGGCGTTCAAAGTGATGGCCGCCGGGGCGATCAACCCGCGGGTCGCGTTCTCCCACGCCTATCGCCACGGAGCCGATTTCATCATCGCCGGAATGTTCGACTTCCAGGTCGAAGCCGACGTGAAAATGGCCATCGAAACTTTGCCGAAGGTCCGTAACCGTAAACGGGCCTGGCGAGGCTAGCGGGTGGCGGCAAGCGGATACACGGTAACGTCCGTGTACGTGGTCTCGCCGTCGGTAGACAGGGCGATCTTCTCATCCTTGATGACTTGACGCTCGTGGATTGCCTGTAGCACTTTGGTCGTTTCGTACGAGAATTGCGGAAAGACGTCTTTCAACTCGCGGCCCTCGGCCTCCCCGGCCGTCACCCCGGTGGTCTTCTCCGCCTCGGAGTTCCATTGGGTCACGCGACCCTCGGCATCCACACCGACCAGGACCGACGGCATGGAGTCGATCATGTTCTTGAGGAAGTTTCGCAAGCGTTCCATTTCTTTCTCGGTTCGCTTGCGAGCGGTGATGTCGCGGAAAACCTCCAGTTTCCCCATGCTGCCGTCCTGCAGTGTCAATGGGGTATCGATCAGGTCGTAGGTCTTGTCTTTCTTCGAGGAGTGCCATTCCCAGCAAACGGTCTTCCCGGCAAACACTTCCTGACTCACGCACAAAGGACAGACGTCCTGTCGGTCGTGGAAGTACTCATAACACTTGCGCCCGTGGTAGGGGCCAAACTCTTTGGCAAGTACGGGATTGACGTATTCAATGTCGTATTGCCGGTTAACGATGTACACGCCATCCTGCATCGAGTTGAGAATATTGTCTTGATCCAGCGATGCCGTTTCACAGCACGGCTTGTCCCGTGGATAACGTAACTCACTTGAAGGTGCGGGGCGGGCGCATAATCTGGGGTGACTCGCACGGCGGCATCCCCTTTTCGATACACGTGCAAACCACACTTATCAAAGGTCTCCTCCAGCCAACTTCCGGCTCTAAACAAATGGAAGGATGGATCGAGATTCCTGCCGACAGGTTCCATCTCAATACCGGCGATCTCTATCCCCGTCACGATAGCGAACATCCCGCTCCTGGTGTTTTCGAAGTGCCCAAGAGCAACTCGCAATGCGGAGCGGGCGATATTCAGGTCGAGGTCTTTCCGCTACGGCGACATCAGGGCAGACGCTGGCCCATGCAAAACGTCGGCACGAGCGAAGAATCGCCCGCCCCAGGGTTCAGCGAGCAACTGGAAGCTTTCCGGTTGTACTTCCGCTGGTCGCAGCATGAATAGGGAGGACTGGGGTTCTGTGTCACCAAGTCATGGCTTTTCCGAAACATCCCAAATAACGACCGAAAAACGGCACCGCCTCTCATGGGTGGCAGGGTCGTGCCGGGAGTTCGTCCGCCGTCTAATCTCTCGGATGCACCGGATTTACAAACTTTTCTGAAGCGCGAGCTGGCGGCCGGCCGGCCTGGCTTCTCAGAGGCCCCGATTCTCGCGGTGGGCTGTGTGAGTCCGCTGCCCGGTAACTCGAACCGAGACGAGGCCGAGCCCGCGAGATTCGTGGAGCATTCTCTTCTTTCGCCTTCACCGCGCGGCACGCCGCTCACGAAAAGCTAACATGAAAGTCCCCTGCCGATTTGGCTCGCCATTCGGTTGCGTGTCGCGGTGACCAACGGTTATACTTGTTAGTGGGTGCGCCAGGTAAAACCACCGTATTGTGCGTACCCGTCAGCCGGCGCGATCTCGCAGCGACTCACCGGGCGGGCCGGCCGTGCGAATTCCACCTAGACAACATCCTTGATCCGTGCGGAGGAACAATTGATGCCCACGTTGAAAACTTGTCTGGTCATATCCGTCGCTGCCCTCTCCATTGGCGCCGCCCTGTCCCTTGGCTGGCACGGCACTTGCGCATTGGCGGAGCCCGACCAAGCGGTCGACTCGCTGAAAATCCAAGGCAAGACGCTGGCGTATTGGGTAGCGCAAGCGACTGCCGACGACGGGCCGCAGGATTTGGATGAAACGGTGCTCGCGTTGAGCGTCGCAGTGCAAATCGACAATCCGTCGGTGAAGAGGGCCGCCGCCGACGCGCTGGCCGTGCTGGGGCCAAAAGCGAAAGCGGCCCTGCCCGTGCTGCTGGCGCAGTTTGATCACGAATTCCCTTGGGTGAGGGTTTCGTGCCAGGCGGCCGTCGGTTCGATGGGCAAGGAAGCGGTGCCGTCGCTGATCCGGACATTCGAGAACAACACCGGCGGACCGCGGGTACGTGCGGCGTTCGTCCTGGGAGGCATCGGGGCCGACGCCAAGCCGGCCGTGCCCGTGATCCTGAAGATCATGAAAGACGAGTCACCGGTGGTCCAGGAGCGGTTCGCGGGCGTGCTACGGCAGATCGATCCCAAGCGATTCGATGTGAGGAGTACGGCGAATAGGGGAAAGGGGGCTCGGTTCGATGCCGCTGACGCCCGATCGACAACCGCAATCGACAGTAGGGACTGGCCGCAGTTCCACGGCCCGGCGCGAGATTCGATTTGTCGAGAGGAAAACTTGCTGCAAGAGTGGCCGCAGCGCGGTCCCGAAC
>CAYYOX010000094.1:0-14608 GCA_964473065.1 uncultured Planctomycetaceae bacterium
TGTTATACCCGCCGAAAATCTCCCCGGCTCGGTGCCTGTCCCCTTTTTCCACGCGAGGGTGGCTGGCGGCCGCAGCGAAGCCCCAGGAACACGGGCCCTGGGGCACCGCTGCGCTTTGTCCCAGCCACCCCTTTCTGGAGATTTCCTGACTTTGCAGTTCTCTAGTCCCCGTTTTCGCCCCTTGACCGGCGGGCGGCCGCCGATCAAACTACTGGATTACGCAATGTCCGCCCCCGCCTGCCCGAAAGCCTCAAGGAGTCGTCATGTCCCGAATCTTCCAAGAACTGCTAGCCACGGATCGAGTTTTGCGGGTCTTCTCGCTGAGCCGAATCGTCCACCCGGTCGTGTTCGATATGTTCGGCATGGCCGAGGGATACGACGGACTGTGGCTGGACCAAGAGCATGGCGGGATGACGGCGCAGCAGATTCAATCTGCCTCGGCCTTTGCTCGGGCCAACGGGCTCGGGATGTTCGTTCGCATGGCGCCGACCGGCTACCAGCAGGTGACGCAAAACCTCGAGGCGGGCGCCGACGGCGTGATGGCCGCGAGGATCAACTCGGCGGCCGAGGCCGAGGAATTTGTCCGTTGGTGCAAGTTCGCGCCGCGCGGCGATCGGGGACTCAACAGCGGCGGGTTCGACGCCCGCTATACATTCAAGCCCTTGTCGAAGTTCGTCAAGGACGCCAACGACGAGAATTTCGTGGTCATCCAGATCGAAACGCTCGGGGCGCTCAGTGAGGTGGACCAGATCGCGGCGGTCGAGGGCGTGGATATGGTCTTCCTTGGCCCGGCCGACATGTCGCAGGCCTTGGGCCATACGGGCGAGGTCAATCACGAGAAGGTCTGGGAGGCGATCGACGCCATCTCGGCCGCCTGCCACAACCACGGCATCGGTTGGGGTACCGTGCCCGCCGGACCCGACTACGCCAGGCGGTGCATCGACAAGGGTTGCCGCCTATTGACCATGGGTAGCGACGTCCTGGCCGTGAGACGAGGCATCGAAGTCGTCAAAGAGTCGTACGGCGAACTGTTCGCGTAGAAGCAGTAAACAGTAGGCAGTAAGCAGTGGGCAGTAGGCAGTGAAGAGGTCTCACGCAAAGGCGCCAAGACGCAAAGAGAATACCTCTATTCTCCCGTCGTAATCGTTCACGGAGAATTGACGGACAGGTATCTTGACGGGATAACAGGATAGACAGGATGAAAGACGACTAAACGCGTTTGCCTAGCCTTGATCCGAGGAGGTTCTTGATCGTCGTTGCATTTCAGTCAAATGTAGTCGAGGTACGGTGAGGAGAGACGGAAAAGACAAAACCACGGCTTCTCTTTCCCTTCATCCTGATCATCCTGTCAATCCCGTCCAAAACGATTATCTTCCGTCCTTCTTTGCGTCTTGGCGCCTTTGCGTGAGACCTCTTCACTGCCTACTGCTTACTGTCTACTGCCTACTATTCCGCTATCACTACTCGATTGGCCCGGGCCTCGCGATCACGGGGGCCGTTTTGATCTTCGGGCGCACCGAGATCCAGTCGACGCCTTGGAACTCGGGGTCGTCGATCGCGCGCACCTCGTCGGCGCCGCGGTAGGGACACATCGTGTCGACCCAGAGGATCAATTTGCGCAGGCTGATCGGGTCGACCTTTACGTCGTAATGCTCACCGCTGGAGGCCAGGTCGATCAGCCGACTCTTGTAGGACAGGGCCGTCATCGGCGGCGGCGTCTTGTAGGCCTGGGGGTCAAGCGTGCCGTAACTCTCTACCAGCAGCGTGTCGGCGATGCCGAAGCCGGGCGGAGGATTCTCCGGCTTCTGATACGGCGCACCCCAGGTCGGTCGGCCGATGAGCGTGACGTACGGTTCGTTGAAGATCAGATAGCCGGGGCGGAACGTCAAATCGAGCGTCTCGCGGCCTTCGCCGTCGCCCTGGTGACATTCGCCACAATACTTATCCAGCACGGGCTGAACGTAGCGCACATAGCTGACCGAATCTTCGCCCCATGGCGGCGGCGTGATCTGGCTGGGCGGTCGGTTCAGCGCCAGGGCCTTGCCGCCGGTGTCCGGCGTGACGCTGTGCATCTCGTGGCAACCGAGGCAGCCGCGAGTCTCGCCCGGCATCACGCCCGAGAAACTTCGCATCGTCTGCAAGGCCCGATGGTTCTCGTCCAGAAGCTGAAAGTGCAGTGCCATGCCTGCCGGGGCGCGGAACGATAGCGAACCATCATCCTCGATCGGCACCGTGCCGAGAACCCGCTTGACGCCTTCCGACTGGACCATCGAGACGACCGGTCCGGACGAGATGTAGGGCCGTTTGTGCCAATAGGTGTAGGTCTTCGGCTCGATGTTCAGTATCCGCAGATAGCGAGCCTTGCCGCGAAGTTCCTCCGGGGCCCCTTGGTAGACGCTCTTGCTATAGATCACGCCGTACTTCGGCTCGTCGCGCTGTTGGCGGGTGGGCCAGGCGACCCGATCGCGAACCACGGGCTGCTTCATCCTCGGTCGGACCGGCACGGCGTGGAAGATGTTGTTGCTGCCCTCGTAGATCAACTCGCGGTTGCCGTCGATGTCCATCAGGTAGAGCACGAACTTATTGTTGCGTCTGGCCGAGACGAGAAAATCATGCTCGGAAAGCGGATAGGGTGAATAATAGGCTACGTATTTACCGCTGCTGTGGTAGTTGGGCGATTCGATCGGATCGACCGGCCCGTTGCCCGACTCGGGCCAAACCATGTCGGCCGTCACCTTGGTCAATCCGTCGGGGAAGTTGTGTCCCTTGTCCGGATCGATGATGCCGACCGAGCCGCTGAACCAGTCGTGATGGGCGCTGCCGGTGAACATCACGCGCCGACTGTCGGGAATGCTGCGGGCGTCCTTCATCAGGTCGGGCCAAACACTCTGGTTACCCCAGAAGGTGTTCACCTGGGTCCCGTCCGGGTTGACCGTCCACAGGCTTTGGGCACGCCACAGCGGCTTGTCGGTGTATTCCCAGCGCGTGTAAACAATCCGCCCGTCGTTCATCACCGACGGCAGGTAGTCCGGCTCGTTGTTGCGCGAGATGAAATACATATTCTTCCCGTCGCGCTCACATCGGGCCAACACGAAGGCGTTGGTCGGCGGCATGCAGCGGACGTAAGTGTGCCCGCGGGTGGTCGAGAAGACGATGTGCTTCCCGTCCGGCATGTAGATCGGGTCGAAGTCGTCGTACGGCCCGTCGGTCAACTGGATCGGTTCGCCCCCATCGACATTGATTTCATAAAGATGGAACGACTTCTCGTTATGCGGTTTATAGCAAAAGACGATCTTTCGGCCGTCGTATGAGACGTCCGGCCGCCAGAACGAGCCGTGCAGCGGCGCTTGCGGCATCAGTTGTTTCACCTTGCCGTCTGGCGAAAGGCCCTCGAGCGTGACCAGTTTTCCGCCAGGCACAGCCATGTAACCCAGCCGATGACGCGTCTCGTGTTGCCATTCCGACCCGGCCGGGAAGGGCATGTCGACAAACAGCACCTTGTCGAAGTCGATCACCGGATTTTTCAACATGATCCGCCGCTTGACTTGCCGCAGCGCGAAGTAGAGCTCGGCACTTGGCCCGGCAAGCGACTTGGCTCGCTCGGCCAGTTCGTCGAGTTGGGCAAGTTCCACCGAGAACTCGACCTGACCGGGATGGTCGGTCGTGATCCGCTGGGCCAACTGACGCGTCCACTGGAACTCCTTGCCGATCCGCTCGGGCGAAGGATTGTTGTCGGCCTGATGTAGCCAATCGCGCTGCTGAACCTCCAGGGCTTCCTCGGCCGAGAGATCGCGCGTCGGCGGCGTGTCCGGTTTGACATAGGGAGCGACCGCTTCGGAAACCGTGGGACGGAAGTCGATCCGACGGCCCGCCTCGAGCATCACGGTAATCCAATTCGGCGAGTACTGCCCCGCCGCTCCGGAAGCCTTCAGTTGGGCAAAGGAATCCTCGATCACCTGGGCCGCCTGCCATTGCTGCATCTGCTCGGGCGTTTGGTGCTGAAGTTGGCATTCGGTAAGCGGTTTGTATTCGATCAGCAGGCCAACAAGCCGCTCGGCCGTCGCCAAGTGAAACTCGTTGCCAACAGCCGTTAGGTATTCGCCCGGACCGGCGGCGGTGAATCGCACTAAATCGGTGTAATCCTTGGAGAAATCGGCCCGCAGTTGAGCCACAAGAATCCCGACCAACTCCGGATAAGGCTTGGCCCCTGCCTGACTGAGCCTCTTTCTCGTCGTGGCCAGCGTCCGGGCAAACGTCTCTTCGCGAACGTAGAATGAATCGAGCGCCTTGCGTAGCTCTTCGCTACGATTAGCCAACGCGCGGCATCCGTTGGCATAGAGCCGGGCAATCTCCTCCGGCGTCAGCGATTCAGAATAGATCCGCAAGTCGTCCAGCGACCCTTGGAAGTTTTCAACGCCATAGGCCGAACCGATACACCCGGTGGCGCCTCCCTTGGCCGTGATTTTGCCGGGTCGCTCGAGCGACCCTACCTCGGCGCCGTCGAGGTAGACGCGCATCCACCGGCCGTCGAACGTGGCCGCGCAGTGGTGCCAGGTTCCGTCGAGTATCTGTGCAGGTTCGATCCGGGAGTCGCTTTCCACATAGCCATTGATGTACAACCCCAGCGTGAGGATCCGCCCGTCGTCCTGCAGCGAGAACAGGACCCGGTGCTCACCGTCCTCCTTGCGGAAGATCTCACGGTTGCCGCTTACCTCAGTGGGGAGTATCCAGGCGCTGAAGGCGATTTGCTCGACGTCTTCGAAGTCGGGTTTGCCGGGCACTTGCAACATGTGATTGCCCGCGAGTTGCACGGCGGAGCCGAACAACCCCGCGATGCGAGAAATGCCTGCACCCCGTTGCGGCGCCGGCGATGCGTCATAACCGTGGCCGCTTTGGTCGGCACAATTCGGGCCGGACGGTTCGTCGAAGTTCCAGTAGGCGATCAGCGGCTTGCTCGATGGCAGTGGCTTTATGGCTTCCTCAGATTGGCCGAAGCAAGTGGCGACCGCGATGGTAATGAAGAAGAGTCCCGTCGATCCGCTACGAATCCATTTCATAAGAGGATGCTCCATTCGTGAGAATATGCACAACTCGTTCCGTGACCCCAACGGGCCCACGGTTCGGGACAACCGATTTTTGCGGATCTACGGCTACGACTTACTGTTACCGTTTTCGAGGTTGGCGATCTTATCGACGCGTCGGGCATGTCGGCCGCCGTCGAAAGGCGTGTCGAGCCATGTCTGGACCAGTCGGTCGACGGCCTTTTCACTCAAAACATCGCCGGAAAGGCAAAGTACGTTCAGATCGTTGTGGCGACGGCTTAACTCGGCCGTTACGGCGTCGTAGCAAGGGGCCGCACGAACGCCTGAGATCTTGTTCGCGGCAATACACATCCCCAACCCGGTGCCGCAGATCAGGATGCCGCGGTCGACTTCCTCTCCGCTCACCTTCTCGGCCACCAGCGCGGCGATGTCCGGATAGTCGACGTCGTCCGATTCGTGGGCGCCCAGATCGATTACCTCCTGACCGAGCCGATCGAGCAACTCGACCAACTTCGACCGCATGTCCACACCACGATGATCACTTCCAACAGCAATCCGCATTGCGCCATTTCCTCATTTCGCGATAGTCCGGATTATTCATAAACCGTTTGTAGCGACCGCATTCATGCGGTTATGGCAATCTGAATCCGATGAATCGGGTCACTACAAACCTTTGTGAACAATCCGCGTTAGTCCTCTTCTGCTCCTTGGCGGACTGACCGCCGATGGTTCGATTCTAGCAGTTCGGGACTGATCTTGCAAGTGAATATAACACTACAGGACTGCCCGTGGCAGACCGGAGGTGGTATTTTCTTGGATTCTGGCGCGACAAACAGGCCGGCATATTGGAAACGGACGTTCGAGGCCAGAGTAACTGGCTAAGGAGCAGCGAAGACCCACGCACCAACCAACTCTACCAATCCGGCGCCGGCTGCAGCGTGCTGAAATCGATGGCCAAGGCTTGCAGCGTGTAGCCGTTCCATAGCAACACGGCGCCAAGCAATAGACCGACCGCCAGCAGTGCCTTGCGGCCCGTGGCTGCCAAGAGCGGCGGGGCCATGCACAGCGGCAAGAGGATCGGCATCACGTGCTTCGTCTGACGCCAGTCGATCAGGCTGAATGCGACGAAGATCATCACCGCCCAAACGGCCCATAGCCCCGGTTCTTCGCGCAACCCGGCGCCGCGGTCGCGGCAGCAGAGCACGATCAGGCTGACGATACCCAGCGGCAACAGCAGGTAGCCCGTGTGTTGCCACAACTCGAGCCATAGCCCCGGCACGCTGGGATAGCCCTGGTATCCAAACGGGTTGTAGTGCGTGATGCGATCTAGCAGGTGGGCCTTGAAATGATCGTCCCAAAAGACCTGCGCGTCGACCGAAAGCCCCCATGCCCAGAAGACGACGATCCCCAGCCCGAACCCGAGCACGACCGGATGCAACAACGCCTTGGCCGCCGCCGGTCGGCTGAAGTTCTTTCCCAACCGGAACAATTCCCAAACAACGACCGCCGCGGGCAACAGCA
Source organism: uncultured Planctomycetaceae bacterium (assembly GCA_964473065.1). Taxonomy (GTDB): domain Bacteria; phylum Planctomycetota; class Planctomycetia; order Pirellulales; family Thermoguttaceae; genus CAYYOX01. The sequence continues at coordinate 6,564 of CAYYOX010000094.1, forward strand.
TGAGTTTGTGGTTCACCAGAGCGGCAAACACGCCGGCCACCAGACAGTAGACCCAACTCGTTCGGTCGCGCAGTAATCCGCAACTGCGGCGCATGAACTGCTCGACGGCAAAGAGGACCTGCAACAGGGCCAACTGCGAGATCGCGAAATACCCGCCCGTACCCGACCGCACGAAGACTTGCGGACTGGTCGCATAGGCCAACGCCACCAGGGCGGCCAGCCAGACGTAATCGGTCCGCCTTGCGACCCAGACTCCCAGTGCGGCGACGGCCCAAGCGGCAAGAAACAGGCCGGGCGTTCGCGTGGCCAAACGGTGTGGTGTGTGGCGATAGGTGTCGTAGAGCATGTGCAGTTCGAAATCGCGCACCGGGATCCTATCACCCAGCTTCGGCATGGGCGGATCAACCACGAAGTCGCTGCCGTCCTGGCCCGTGATCCGATGCAAGGTTGCCCCCTGAAGTCCCGGATCGGGCCGACGGACCAGCCATGTGCCGCCCATGTGGTAAAACTCGCGAACGATCGGCTCGACTTCCTCGCCGCGCCCGCCAGCTTCCGCCCGATCCAATGCCTCCTGATACACCCGCAAGGGATCGAGTTGATCGAAGTACAAGAACGAGCCGGCCACGCAAAAGTGCAACAGCGGCGGATGAGCAAACTCGTACGAAATCTCGCGATCGGTCAACAGTCGCGGCTTCAGTTCCCGCAGCAGTCCGTAACCCGTGCCTTGCACCACGTAATCGTGATCCTCCATGCCGGGCGCCACGCGCGTGGCGGCGTAGAAGTACAACGGATAAGCCGTCATCGCCAATAGCCCGCCGAGGAGCCAGTATTTCGGTTCAAATACTTCGCTCCACCGAATCCAGCGACCGGTCGCCAGGCTTACCGCCAGGGCCGCGTTGGTGATAATCCAAGTGACGGTCCAGGCGCCGCTGGGGCCAATCGGCAGACCCGCCAGATAGGCGAACACCAAGATCGCCAGGAAGACGCCGATCGACGTAACAACGACCCACAGAAACGGAACCCACCCCGACCGGTTGCGGCCTGTCATAAGTCCCACCAGTGCCACACCCGGCGCCACGAACAGCACGGCATTGACGGCCAAGGACCGCAGCAAGGGCGTCTCGATCCACGGCGAGGTGGGAAAGCACAACAGAAACGGGACGTTCAACAGCACGATCGTCGCCGCCGGACCGAACCATGGCCGCCGCACCATGGCCCCAAGTCGATCCACCAGGCCGACCGAGCGTCGGTCGCGTCGCGTGCCGAGCCGCAGTGCGATCAGGCAACCGAGCAACGTCAATCCGGAGATGACGGCCCCGCACGCGAATCCCGGCGGCCGATAGTAGAATTCCACCTGTCGATCCTCCGGCCCGACGGCCAGCGAGACAAGTCCTTCGTCGTTCGGCTCGGCCATGACCGACTCGCTTTGCCCGTCGACACGATGTCGAACGGCTCGCCAACCGCGATCATAGTTTTGATTCAACACCAGTCGGTTGGCCGCGCCGAGCCCGTCCAGCGACACGTCGACCCGCGACATCGACTGCCGCTCGATGCGTGCCGAGCCGTCGGCCTGCTGCAGATAGGCTTCACCTTGGTAGTCGGGATCGGACGCGGTGCGAACTTTTCCGCGGGGGATGGCGATGTTCTCATACTCGCGCAGCACGCCCGAGTTGTCTCGCACATAGGGATAGAAGGCGCTATACATGGCCGCGTAACGGACCTCGTCCTCGGCAAAACGCTGGGCGAACGTCGCGTGTTGTTCGGTCGAAACTGGTCGCGGGGGACAGACGAAGATGTCGGAGAACAGGTTCCATCCCAACACGGCCAACTCGGCATAGATTACGGCCGCCACGACCCAAGTCACCACGCGGGCAAGCCACGCACCGCCGCGTCGCTCGAGCCGGTGGCCGAGCCAATCGACGCCATGGCCCGCGCACAGTGCCGCCACGAACACCACGGCCACGAGAAATCGCGAGGGCACTTGCAGCGACCCGTACATGGGCAACTGCTTCCAAAGCGCCCACACATTGGCCGGCAAGGCGGCGCCGGCCGTAATCACCGCGGCCGCGAGCCCCGTGACCAGCAACGGCCACTGCTGCCGAAACACGGCTACGGCCCCTGCCACGGCCATTGCCAGCCCTAGCCAGGTCAGGTAGCAGCCGTACTCGTGCCAATCTCGCGTCATCCCCCAGCCGTCCAACCGCCATCGCCAAGGCGTCGATTCGGAGGCCAATCGCTCGTCGAGCATCGAACGGGCCAACGCGTACTCGAACGTCTTCTCTTGCTGTTGGTCGGACTCACCTATTTGCCGACGATTCGCTTCCAGTGGTTTTCCGTCGAGCGAAGTGAACGTCAACGTGCTGTCGCCGAGCCGGCCTTGCGTGACTTGGATCTTCAGTTCCTCTTCACTCGGACTCTGCACCAACAGGACGGCCCGCAACGGCGCCGTCGACCCGCTAACCGCCAAAGCACTGACCGAGAGCCGCACGGGATTCTCGCGCTCTTGGGCCGGGGATTCGATGCAGAACAAGTAAGGGCTGTTGGTCGGCTCGACGTTGCACCAGTCGGCCGTCGTATGGAGCGTAACCGACAGGCGATGCCATGCGGCCGCGGCGTCCGTTTTGTCATCATCGCTCTTTTGCAGCAGCGCGTCGCGTGGTATGGCGTATATGCGCCGGTTCGACAGGTCTCCCGGCACGGGTTTCGAGTGCGTGTCCTCTAGCAGAACCTCGTCGCCGCGTCGGACGGTGAACTTCGTCGCGCCCGCGTTACCCCGAGTCACGGCCACTTGCAGCTCACCCGTCTCGGGCAGCCGCGTAAAAAGAGTGGCTCGACCTGCGATTCGCTGCCCCGGCGCGGGGTTCTTCAGCGACAAGCCTTCCGTGCTCGGCTGCATCGAGTCCAGCCGGCGTGCGATCTCGTTGATTTGCTGGGGGCTTCCCGAGGCCAGGATGAACGGCGAGCCCTCGATCCGCACGTCGGTCCAATCGGAGTTGGTGGCGGCCTCGACGTCCAGGCGATGCCACTTCAGCGCCTCGTAAGGTCGCCCCAAGGCTGTGGAAACGGTCGGCAGGCTGCGGGCAAGCTGCTTGGCCGGCGGGTTGCGAACATCGCGGGTCGCGCGGAACAGGTCGGCTTGGCGGGGGTTCAAGAGCATCTGGCCCAACGCGGCCGGAGCGACCTGCTCGTGCAGATCGGTCTTGCGAGGGTTGGCTCTAAGGAACGCCACGCGTGGGATCACCGCCACGGCCGCCAGCGAGCACGAAAGACACATCGTCAGGGCCCACGCCGCAGCCGGCTTGAACGTTCGCGTGCGAATGCTTTCGGCCAAGGCCCAGATGCCCAACATGGGGGCGAAGACGACCACGATATAAATCGACCCATGCAACACGGCCGAGGCCATGATCAGCGAGCCGAGGAGGATCCACCGCCAATCGTCGACCGCCCGGGTTAAGCACCAATAGACCCACGGCATCAACCCCAGCAGACACCATTCCAGATGGCCCTCGGTAATGTGCATGGCGAAATGGGCGCTGAGCATCAACAGCACGCCGCCGACAAAGCACCCGGCCGGCGAAACTTCCCGTTCGCGCAGTACGACGGCCATCCCCACCGCCCCGATCGCCATGAACATCACCACGCCGACGCGCAACCCCAGCGGCGCCCCCAGGGCCAAGGTCAGCAGAAACCAGGGCGAAAAGGCGGGGCAGTGCGGGTGGGCCGCCAGTACGTTGCCGCCGCCTACGTACGGATTCCAAGCCGGCAACTCCCCGTCGCGCAGCATGGCGGTTCGCGGCGTGTCGAACCGGAACGTGAACTGGTCCCAATCGCCGCGTCCCCACTGGTCCAATCCCGAGAAGAGCATCGGACAATAGGCCAGCGAGGCCGCCAGCAGCAGTCCGTACACGCCCCAAGCAGACCGCCCCGACTTTTCGGCCATCATATCCTCAGTCCGTTATGCTCGCTTCAGGTCTTTTGCAAACTGGTCCCCTCTCCCTCAGGGAGAGGGGAGAACGCGTCCGGAACCTTTTTTATCGGTCGGCATGAGCCAACTCTTGTGCCTGCTGATTGTCGCCCGTGGAGTGGTCGGCTGTCAAGCGTGTGGGCTGCCTCAGCAGAAGAACTGCAAAGTCAGGAAATTTCCAGAAAGGGGTGGCTGGGGCAAAGCGCAGCGGTGCCCCAGGACCCGTGTTTCTGGGGCTTCGCTGCGCTCAGCCGCCAGCCACCCTTGCCCTTTTTCGGGCGGCGACACTGGACCGTGGAAAAAGGGGACAGGCACCGAGCCGCGGCGATTTCCGGCAGTTTTGGCATCTAATGATGCTCGGAGCCAGTCCCCTTTTTCCACTCACCCGTCAATAGCGTGGGAGTCAGGCCCGGGATGTGTTGGTCGGCGGGGAAGTAGGGCCGCTGGAGATGCCGGTACTGGTAATGGCGCATGGTGGCCGGCGTGGGGCCGGGAGTGTCCAGGGCATAAGCAGCCTTGGCCATGTCGGCATAGGCAATTCGATAGTTCATCGGGTTCTTCGCGACCACGAATTTCGCCCGACGAACGTCCAACCCCACACAGCGAAACTGCTCGTCGGCCCAATCGTAGGTCGGCTGCGAGGCGATCAATACCTGCACGACCCCGATCGCAAGCACGGCCGTGGGGCCCATGTTTCCTTGCTGGCCTTCCCATATACCGCCCGTGTAGGTGAACGTGCCGTCGCTGAGCTTCACGACCGTACCGGTGACGTCCAACGGCTTGCCCCATTTCGGATCGAGTTTGTGCCCTAGTTGCAATGTCACTTCGCTGCCGACGCCCTGGCGGTGACAGATTTCGGCCGCTTCCGGATCGACCACCGGCACAAGTGCCGTTTCGTTCAGCCCTGCGTCGAGCAACGCCTTTAGGCTGGCGACACTATCGCCGGCCGCCCCGCCGCCACAGCAGTCGGCCGGCTCGACCAGCAAGACCGGCCCGCCTTCAGTATTGAGCCGCTTCTTGATCGCTGCGGCCGGCGTGTCGAGCTTCGGCTCCAGATCGAATCGACGCTGCCAATACATCATGGCGATTTCTCGGGCCAAGGCCTCGGCCTTGGGCAGATCATCGTTCGTGATAACCAATCCGCCGCCGCCCATCTCGGGAAGGTCGAGGTAGGGGCAGACCAGAAACAGGCTGGTCGAGAGCACTCCGGGCTTGCCTTCGAGCGACTTGGCAAACCGCATCACGTTGGCAAACGGGCCTTCGCCCTCGGTCCCTCCGTTAAGCCCGCCGACCAGCACGGGCACCCTGGCCATAGCCATTGTCGGTCGGCACCGATCTTCTAGGATCTCGATCATCATCTTCGCCCCACGCACGCCGGTCTGGAATGCGTCGGCGTGAGGATAAGTCTCCCACGCGAGCATGGCGTCGGCCAGTCGGACCATCTCCGCGGTGACATGGGCATGAAGATCCAACGTGACCACAACCGGCACGTCCGGCCCGACAATCTCCCGAACCGCCCCCAGCAGATCCCCTTCCAAATCGCCCACATCCTCGACCGTAGCGGCTCCATGCAAGGGCAGCAGCACACCATCGACCGGCATTGCCCCGCGCAGCCGCTCCAGCATTTCCGTCTTCAGATGCCGATAACACACCGTCGTAATCGGCCCGGCCGGGCATCCACCGGCAACGATCGTCGGCAGCACTTCGCAGCCGTTCTGCAGCAGCACCTGCAACACGCCGCCAACGACCCCGGCGTCCGAAGCGAGAACTTCCTCCCCATACCGCAGTTCCGTATTACGAAAATGCTCAACATCCGCAGGCACGCCGCCGAGGTGATTGCACTCGATAATGATTGAGCCGATAGCGATGCGGTAGGTTTTGCTCATGAAATCGGTTCAATAAGCCGGATCCCCCGGACGCAGTCCGAGGGCTTTTGGCGGTGATTGGCAACACCATGTATTCCTGGCTGCCGTCACATACGTTGGCGCTACAGTATCAGCGGCCACCGCCTATCCGTCAAGTGTCAACTCTTTACCCGCGACCCCGTGGGTTCGCCGCCTGACGGCATCCCACGCCCGCCGAGCACGATTCGGCCACACAAAATCCCTCGATGACTCTTGCACTGTAGGATAGGTCTGATATGCTTCGGTCATGCTTTTCTCGTGACCTAATGGAGGATAGCCTAATGACGGCTAGAATGAGACACACTCAGACTTTCACGGCCCGAAGTGAGGATGGACACGAATTCGTCATTCATGTTTACACTGAATCTTATAATGCGAGCACTACGGACGCTTCAGGTAGGGAACTAACGGGCCGCGAGGATTTCAAAACCTCGGACGGCAAACGGGTCAATCATGTGGGCAAGGGAAAGTACGTGATCTTCGGGCCTTCCGGAGAGATTCCCGTAACCTCTGATGACCCTGACGCCCCTTGACATGGGTTGACAGAGAATCCTCGCAACAGGGCCATTCATGGTCCTTTCCGCCGCAGGCGGTATTCGGCCCGACGTTTACGTCGGGTAATTGAAGCTCGCACTGAATTAAGATTTCTGTCCTTCGGCGGCTTAAGCCGCCGAAGGACAGAAATCAAACGTGATAGGTGTCGAACTCCTTTCACCCATGCTAAAGCATGGGCCTAATACCGGCTTCGCCGGAAAGGACCGTAAACGGCCCTAGAATACCCGCCCGGATTTCCACGAATCACGCAACGTGATTTCGCGATTTCAAACGCCCTCACGTCAATTCGATATCCATCTCGTCGGCAAGGACCATGGTGTTTGGGGTGGGGACGTAGGGGTATTCTTCTAGCAACGCGTCGTCGAACTTGACGCCCAGCCCTTGTTTCGCCGACTCCACGCACCCTACTTGATGGATCTGGTGAAAAATGCGGGGTAGCCCCGGAGGGGCAACAGTGTGGTTGGTTTCACCGTTTCTGTCGCCGCGTTGCGGCTTTGCGTGGTTCTTAGGTCAATTCAGTGTTGGCCTCTGTTTAGCCGACGTGTGCGATCTGCTAGTAATCGGCCGCTTTCTGGATCGCCTTCCACTTGGCCCAGGCTTCTTCTTCGGTTAGCTTGCCGGCCTTCACGGCCGCTTTGAGCCTCTCGCCAATTGCCTTACGGTCGATGTCTTTCTTGGCTCCGGCATTGGTCGCTTTCTTGATCGCAGCCCACTTGGCCCTGGCTTCCTTCTCGGTCAGCTTGCCAGCCTTGAGGGCCGCTTTGATCTTCTTGCCAATGGCTTTGTAGTCGATGTCTTTCTTGCCATGGCCGAACTTGTCTTTCTTGATGGCGCCCATTTTGGCATCGGCGTCCTCGGCGGAGATCTTGCCTTCGGCAACCGCCGCCTGGAGATTCGCCCAGACCAGTTCTAAATAGGCGTTCAATTCGTCGTCTTCTGCGGATTTGCGAGTCGCCTCCTTCTTCAGCGCGGCCATCATCGCGCCGGCCTGCTGCTGCGTAATCTCGCCCTTCTTCACGGCCTTCTTCAGCCGCTTGCCAACGGCGTCGTAGTCCTGGGCATACGCCATGCCAAAAGGCAGCACGGCCATCGCGCACAGCAGGATACATGCCTGCAACCAACGTGAGCTTACTCGATTCGGGGTCTCTGAGACGATCATACCAAATCTCCTTTCCAGGAATCCGCCGCCGTTGATTTCACTTGCCATTGCCGGCGGGCGGAGAGCCGGACAAGCAAGAAACTCGACTGCCGTTAGTAGTGAATTCGCATAAGCGCGAGGTTTGGGCCTCAGGCAGGATAGGACCACGGCGAGTGAGAAACACGCATTGCTTAGCCCCATCTGAAGAGGAGAATCAGTCATGTTTGTTCTCCCTCGCCTTGCTGCTCGTCAAGGACGGCCCGGATCCGGTTGATCTCGTCGCGGGAGATCTTCTTCTGCTGGACGAGATGCGTAATCAGCGGCGCGATCGAACCGGCGGTCAGCTCGGCGGCCAGCGATTCCAACTGCCCGCCCGCATAGGTTTGGCGAGAGATCGCGGCGGAGAACAGATGGACGTACAGATGGACGGGCAGATCGCGGTCTCGCTCGACATATCCCTTATCTTCCAGGCGTTGCAGCAGTC